>JAVHQX010000127.1:0-2348 GCA_036171355.1 Patescibacteria group bacterium
TGCCGAACGCCATCCTGTTCAAGAAGCGCTGACCCCGCACCCATGTCCATTCCCGCCAGCGCGCTCGGCATACTCGCCTTCGTCTTCATCGGCGGCTTCATCCTGCCGATCCCCCACGACGCCGTGGTCCTGCTCGCCGGCTATTACGCCTCCGCGTCGGCGACGGATTCCGCGGCCGCCGTCGTCGCCTCCGTCATCGCCGTCCTGGCGGCCGACATGCTCATGTACGGCGTCAGCAGGCTGGGAGGCCCGCTGTTCGGGATGATCGCCGCCCGCCTTCCGGCGGAGACCCGCGAGGCGTTCACCGCACGCTTCCTCGCGCATGCGGGCTGGACCATCTTCCTTGCGAGGTTCGTCATGGGCGTGCGCCTGGCCGTTCCGGTCGTCTCCGGTTCGACGAAATATCCCTGGCACAGGTTCTTCTTCTTCGACGCCGCCGCCGTGGTGATCTACGTGCCCGCGTTCTTCTTCTTCGGCTACCTCTTCCATAATCGGATTGCCGCCGCGATCCGCGACCTGACCGCCACGGAACATGCGATCATCGCGGCGTCGCTTGCCGCCTGCGCGGTCGTCGTCGCGGCATTCGTCGGACAGCGCTATCGGAGGCGCAGGGCGAAAAAAGCCGCCCTCGCGAGAGGGCGGCACTGACGGTCATCACTCGGACATCGAGAGGTAACGGTCGGCCTCGGCCTTCAGTTTCTGGTCGCCGGACTGATCGATCATGTCTTTCATTTTCTCATAGATCGCCGTGAGGTTCGCCGACACGGCCTGCTGCCTGAGGAGCGAATCCTTGGTGACGATCCCCTTCTCCTTTTCCTCGAGCACCCGGGCGTTCGCTTCGTCGCGCTCCTGCCGGAGTTTCGCGAGTCCCTTCGCCATCTCGGTCAGCTGCGCGCGGAGTTCCTTGTTTTCGCCGACGAGCACGTCGGTCGCGCGGTCGGCGTTGGACGGCTTCTCGACGGCAACCTCCCGCTTTGCGCCGGCCGATTCGTCCTTCTTCGCGAGATCGACCCGCAACATCCGGTTCTCCGCGTCGGCCGCGCCGGACTGGCGCGCGAGGTCGGCGACCGCCGCCTCCCGCCGTTCGTCATTCATTCCCTTGCCGACGCCGACGCCGCCCGCGAAAAGCGCCCGTCCGGCGACCACACCGCGAAGCGCGTTGTCGGCGCCGCCCGCCCGGCCGCGCAGAGCGCCGAGCGCGGACTTGAACTCCTCCCGCTTGGCGGGATCCTTCATTTTCTCAAGCATGCGGTCGGCCTCCCCGGCGTCCTTCTCGAACGAACGAAGCTCGTCGCCCAGCGTTTCCGCCCGGCGTCCGAGTTCGGCGGATTCGCGCTTGCCGCCGGCGGCCTCGTCGCGTCTGCCGCCCTCCGGCCGCGCGGCCTCGGACGGGTCGATGGTCATTCCTTCATGTCCTTCCATACGTTCATCGTTCAGGCCCTGCCCTCTTCCGCCAGAAGCTGCGCGGCCATCTTGGCCACGAGATCACGGAACTCGGCCTTGATCGCGTCCACTTCGTCGTAGATGCGATCAAGATCCTGCCTCGCAACATCGTATTGGATGGCTTCTTGGGCATTCATGCGGTGATTCTATCATTTTTTCGTCTTTTTTCCTAGAGAAAGCCCCCGACCGAAGACGGCCGGGGGGCGGGAGTGCGGTCACCGGTCGCCGGACGACCAGTACTGCCGCTTTTTATCGACCTCTTCGCGGACGCGCTGCGCGATCTCCTTCGACGGCAGATCGTTGTCCTTGCCGCAGACGGAGCAGAGGAAATAGTACTTGCCGGACTGGTTGTCGACCGGCTTCGCGTCGGGCTCCTCGACGAGAAGCACCGCGTCGCAGGTCCGGCAGGCGAACCCGCCGGACCAGGGCACGTGCCACTTCCCTTCCTTCACGACCTTCATGGCATCCTTCTTTCACCGGCCTCCGGGGCCGGCCTTCGTCGGGGGCGGACCGTCGTAGTTCTCGAGGTCCGTCATGACGCCGCACTCGGAGCAGACGAAACTCACGTAGTAGTCCGACGATCCGTCGTAATGGTGGCTGCCGGTGGTCATGAGGTCGCCGTGTTCGACGAGCAGCGTCGCACCGAAATCGGCCGCCGTCGGTTTCACCGACGTTTCGCGCCAGGCCGGCATCACCTACCTCCAGAACGATCCGGACCAGATGAGCGTGGTGAAATGCGGCGCGTCCTGCATGGCGATGATGATGAGCGGCGGGGCGGCCGCCGGCGACTACGGCGGCGACGGCGACCTCGACATCTTCGTCGTGAACGACAATGCGCCGCCGCGGCTGACGCGCAACGACGGCGTGAACAAGAACGCCTGGCTGACGGTGAAGGTCCGCGGCAC
>JAVHQX010000128.1:0-10629 GCA_036171355.1 Patescibacteria group bacterium
CAAGCCCGACGAGGCATTCAACAAACTCGTTGCGTTAAATTCTTGAAACCAAGTTGGAAAAAGGCGAAAACTATTTCGCATGGAAAGAGTTTTTCCAAAAAATCGGCTCTAACCCCACTCTCAAAGACAAAACGCTTTCATGTCATTGGGGGGAACTTTGGGAATTCACCGCTTCCGCCGTAGGCGGAAAAAGTTTTAAAAAAATTGATAGCGCGATTTTGGCTCCCGCAAAATCGCTCCTTATTTCTAATTCCGACAATGTTTCGTTTGGTGGACCCTGCGGGAATCGAACCCGCGTTTCCCGGATGCAAACCGGGTGCTCTGCCATTAAGCTAAGGGCCCACGATGGGCTGAAAACTATCAGTTAAAACAGCGGTGGTCAATTGCACGAATGGCGCGCGCCATGATTGACCGGGGGGGCGATATTTTGCTAAAATTAGATTATTCCTATGTATAGTTCCCCCGAAAATCGCGGGTACGTCCCGCCACAGGAGGCCGGGAAACCCGCGAACCAGCCACCCGCGGAGAACGCGCCCGTTTCACCGGCGGAGAACCACGAAGACCGCGAGGCGTTCGAGAAGTTCATCGACGCCTCTCTCGAAGAGCTGTGCGAGCGCTACCTTTCGAAATTCAACGAAGGCAACAACGGCATGATCCTGAAGATGCGGATCGAAGACATGCCGCACGACCTCGTCGAGGGCCTGAAGAAGAACGGCATCGAGCTCGGCGACGAGAAGGTCGCGAAGATCCTCAAGATCTATTCGGGCGGCAAGGGACGCAGGGAATTCGAGATGCAGAAAAAGGCGCACGAGCTCGTCGAAGCCCGGCCTGACAAGGAAAAATACGCGAGAATCCCGAAGCCGTATTTCTTCCGCGATTTCGCCATAGGAAAGGATGCGCAGGAGAAGCTCAGGGGGATGACCGACGAGAGATACGGCGGCGACCGCGTGGAGATGTTCATGATGGACTTCGTGCCCGGCGACGACGTCGCGACGGTCCTCTACAAGGAAGTAATCAAGCGCCACGAGAAGACCGTCGATGTGGCGCCCCATGCGGACGAGCTGTCCTTCGCCGAACTCCAGGATCGCGTCTTCCAGGCCCTCGGTTTCAATGTCCCGGGCGGCAAGTCGCGCGACGCGGGCACCCGCGAACTCGAGACGCGCAAGGTCTTCGCCGAAAACGCGGAGAAGCTTGACGCCTACCTCGAACGACGCGGTTTCCGCGTCGACTCCTCGGTGGTCGCGCAGATGGAGAATACGATGGAGCTTTTCCACCGGAACGGCCTCGCGTTCCGCGACGGCCACCAGCGCAACTTCATGATTTCCGGCGATTACGCGGCGGCGCCCGCGGGCGCGAAAAAAGAGCGTCCGCCGCAGGTATACGTGATTGATTTCGGCGCGGCGACCGAACTCGAGGGGAGGCGCCTCGAGGACGTGTTCCGCGAGGTCGACGGCGACGAAGGCAAGGACGCGGTCGTGCGGAACTATCCTGACGACTTCATGGTCGCGCGACAGCTCAAACGGTTCACGGGAGACGCCGTCGGCGCCGATGAACGCAAGTACCTGGAGGACCTGGCACGCAACAGGAAAGGAGCCGAGAGGAACCCCCGTCTCGCGCCGGTGCTCAACGCCGCGATCGAGGCCGCCAAGTCAGGCAGCCAGGACATCGCCGGCACGTACCGGAAGATCGTCGGCGCGACCACGATGCCGTCCGAGGGGGCGATCGAGAACTTCCTGAACATCGCCTACGCGGTCATGGAATCGGAGCCTTCCGCGAAAGAGGAGGTCGTCCGATTCGTCACCGATCTCGCGACACGGCAGACGACGATCCAATCCCTCAAGAACAAGCTCCTGCGGTTCCTGCGCGCGACGCGCTGAACCGCGGACAAAAAGAAATGCCGTCCGGTTGCACCGGACGGCATTGGCGTTTGGAGGGAGCGGTTCATCTGTCGGCGAAGTCGCCGACGGGACGAGAGCCGAGCACCCTGCCGTTGCGGCCCTTCAGCACGACCGTGGTCTCGTCGGCAATCAGCTCGACGCTGATGCCCTTCTGCTTGGTCAGTGCGATGAACCCGCTCGATGCGCGCGCTGCTCGCTCGTCAGTATCGATTTCTTCACGGACATAGGATGCTGCCCTCCCTCAAGGGTGTTGTTCCCAAAGGACCGAAGGCTCAATCTAGCCTAAATCAGCCCTTTTGTCAAGGATAGCATGCGAACCCCGCGTCCGCAGCCGTTGACGGCCGCGGCGCGCCGGCATAAGATGCGTCGTTCGGCCTTTCCATCGCAACGCATCCTTCCGCAAGGAGGAAGACATGGACGATACCGCGGACCGTCTCGCGCAGGCCGTCGCCTGCTATCGCGCCCGCCGCGACCGTACGGAGCATCCGAAGGGCGAGTTCGTCGGCTCACGCCGCGTCCTCGCCTGGAAGATCGATCCGTCGGAGCGGCAGACGTGCTGCGCCGGCGCCAAGCCGAGCGACCTCGGCGGCAACCAGAAGTTCATCGGCCACTGGCTCAACAAGCATTGCCGTTCCATCGAACACGTCGCGAACCTTTTCGGCGTCACCGCCGACGAGTTCCGTGCCGCGCTCAAGGAAAAGCCGGCGGTCGCCGGACAGCTCAAGCTTTTCTGAGATTCCGGGGGCGAACCGGTTTCGACAGGTGAAGGAAGGAAAGGATGCGCGCCGTAGCGCCCGAGGCTACGTTAAAAACGGGCAACCCCGTAACTGCGGCTTGATGCCAAAGTTGGCCGATGACCATCGGCCCGTCCGCCGCTTCCGCGCCTCAAGGGAGCGGGTCGGACGACAATGTGAGGCTGGTCACGCGGAGTGTCACGGTTACCGCGAGACGAGAAACGTCGTGATACGCCGGTCCGGAGCCTAAGATCCGGACAGGCCGCCTCGCAGCCTCATGCGAGGATACGCGCGTAGAGTCCTTTCCGAAGCCTTCGTCTGGACTGGGGTTCGATTCCCCACGCCTCCACAAAACGAATTCCCCGTTTCCGACGGGGAATTTTTTTAATAGTACTTGCGGTTGTAGTACTCGAGCAGCAGCCGTCCATCGTTACCCTGCTCCGGGTGTCCCTTATACAAGGTGACGCCGCAATTGATGGGAGTCTCTTCCTTGTCGAGCCGCAAGAATTCATCCGCCTCCAAACGTTCGAGGGTCGACCGCGTCGCAAGGATGTTCAGATAATGCGTGACCGCGAGGACGCGTTTCTCACGCCAGTCCCTGATGAGCGTCTCGATCCATGAACGGTTGCGGAGCCGCACGTCCGGCACGTTCTCCCCCTGCGGAAACCGGTACCAGTAGGCGCCTTCGATCTTCCTCAGCGCCCGCTGTTCGGGATGCAGCGCGTGAAAAACCCGCCAGTCGTTGTAGAGCAGCGCGAGCCCGTGCTCCTGTTCGCGGATCCGTTCGTCCTTGAACACCCTGACGCCCTCGAGCGCGGGCCACCCCCGCTTCAGCGCCTCGAGCGTCGCGAGCGTGCGCTTGTACGGGGAAACGTAGATGACGTCCGGCGGCTCCGATTCCGCGGCCAGCCGCTCGCCCGTCATCCGTGCCTGCGAGCCCTCGGCGTCCGCAAGGGGCGTATCGCTGTCGCCAACGCCGAGCGCGTACTTCTCCTTGATGCGAAGCGCGAGGGCCTTGGTCTCGTCGCCATCCTGGTCCGCCTCCCATGCGGCCAGAAAATCGGCGTACATCCCGTCTTGCCTCTTCGCGCCCCTCAGGACGTTGTACGCCGACGTGTCATGCCTGATGAGCGTGAGCGAAGACGGCCATTTCATGCGGGTGCGGGAGAATGAGTATGCCTCAGTATAGGCGCGTCGAGGACCTGGCGGCAACCTACGGCGCGAACGCCCATCCGGAAAAACGCGACGTTGGTGTTATACTGACGGCGCTATGAATGACGTCGCCGCCTTCATCCTCAAGCGGCTCGAACCGCACAAGAAGACCATCGTCTTATGCTCTTTCCTCGCGGTCGCCGCGGCCTTGCTCGACATGGCCGGTCCGATCGTCATGGGCCGCGGCTTCGACCTTGCCTCGAAGAGGGCGACATTCGCCATGTACGGCGGCGCAATCGCCGCCTGGTTCGTCATCCGCATGTTCGCCGAACGCACGCGCACCTACATTACCGCGCGCGGCCAGATGATCGCGACCGAGACGTCCGAGCGCTATGCCACGGAAATGATGGCCGAGATGATCCTCAAGCCGCTGTCCTATCATTACGGGAAGAAGAGCCAGGAAAGTTCCGACAAGCTCCGCCAGCTGGAATGGCAGATCGGCAACGTCATCAACGGCATCGTCTTCGATTTCATCCCGGCGGTACTGGCCGTCATGGCAATCCTCGGATACGTCGCCTACACGGACTGGCGCATCGCCGCGGTGCTGACCGTCGCCATCGTCGTGCTCGTCTGGTATTCGTTTTCGGCGGCGCCGGCGGTCGTCGCCAGCCAGGACGCCTGGAACGACGCCGAGCGCAAGCTGTACACGTTCGGCTGGGATTCGATCCGCAACGTGCTTATCGTCAAATCAAACACGAACGAAGCGCTCGTGAAAGAAACGCTCGGGAAGCATCTCGCCGAGATGGTCGTCGTCATGCATAAGGACATTGCGCTCGACCGACGCATCTCCGACCGCCAAAATGCCATCATCGCCGCCGGTTCGTTCGCAGTCCTCCTCTTCGGCGCGTCCAATTTCGCCGCCGGCGGCTTCACCTTCGGCAAACTGACCGCCCTCACGGCCTACACCTTCGCCATCTTCGGCTACGTGCGGTATTCGCAATGGCAGTTCAGGTCGATCCTCAAGATGACGTCGAACTATCGCGCCCTCCTGCGGGCGATGGAGGAACCGGCCGAGGCGTACAGCGACGGCCGCGCGCTCGCCATCAAAGGCGACGTCGAATTCAGGGACGTGCGCTTCCGCTATCGCGAGGACCGGCCGGTCCTCGAACACGTCAGCTTCGACGCGAAGCACGGACAGCGGATTGCCCTCGTCGGAGAGTCGGGGGAAGGCAAGACCACACTCGTCGATCTGCTGGCGCGCTACTACCGTCCGCAGGGCGGCGCCATTCTGGTCGACGGCGTCGACGTGAACGACATCAACCTGCTGTCGCTGCGGTCCCAGATGGCCTACGTGCCGCAGGACCTGACGCTCTTCCATGACACGATCGGCTTCAACATCCGGGTCGGCCGGCCCGATGCCGCCGAAGAGGACGTCCGGAAGGCGGCCGATCTCGCCCACCTCGACGCCTTCATCGAATCGCTGCCGGACAAATACGGCACGGTCGTCGGCGAGCGCGGATTGAAGCTCTCGGGCGGAGAACGCCAGCGCGTCGCGCTCGCGCGCGCCTTCCTCCGCGACCCGAAGATCCTGGTGCTCGACGAACCGACCGCGCACCTTGACAGCAAGACGGAAGAATTCATCCGCCACTCGCTTGAGACGCTCATGGCCGGACGGACGACCTTCATCATCGCCCACCGCCTGCGCACGGTCCTGGATGCCGACCTCATCCTCGTGCTCAAGGACGGCCGCATCGCCGAACGCGGCACGCACGGCGAGCTGCTCAAGAAGGGCGGAGCCTACGCCGCGCTGCTCAGGGCGCAAGGGGCGTTCATCTCCCCCGATACGCCGCTCCCGGGAAGCGACGGAAACGGGCCGGGAGCGCACTGATGGGGCCTCCGCGAGGCTTGCCATGATCGCGTCCCGGGTCTACAATGGAGCGGCGTTCATTCATTTCGGCCTACGGCAGGCCTATTCCCGAAAGCGAGGGACCCATGTATGTCGCAACCATCGTCCGCGACAAGAGGGACGGGCGCATCCACGTTCGGCTCGGCAAGAGCACCCAAGACGGCGGCAACGTCGAGGTCGTCGACGTCCTGAACGGCACGGAGCTCAAGGAGCTCAAGGAGCGCGCCGAACGTTTCGTGAAAGATCTCGAACAAAGGAGCTGAGATGGCAACGAAGGTGCGGTATGCCGCGACCATCGCGCGCGCGAAGGACGGCACGATACGCATCCGCGTCGCCCGCGGCGATCCGACGCCGACCGAGGCGGGCGAAGAGCTCGTCGAAGTCCTGTACGGCCACGACGAGGAAGGCCTCAAGGAGCGCGCGGTGAAGTTCGCGCGCGAGGAAGTGTCATGACGGCTCGGCGATCGCCGGGCCGTTTTTCTTTTTTTCCGACCGACTATTGACAAGCAGCCCTTGTGCACCTGGAAAAAAATATTTATACTTCATGGTAGGAGCGCTCAGTGCTTCCCTCACTACGAGGACGATCGGCGCGCGCATGTCTTGCGAGGCAACGATCACATCATCTACCCGCTCTCAAAGGAGGTGAGAACTATGGCCAAGAAGAAAGCAGCCAAGCGGAAGCCGGCCAAGAAGGCGGCGAAAAAGAAAGCGAAGAAGGGCGGTAAGAAGAGACTCTAATCGCCCATCTCTCGACAGAAAAACCTGGCCCCGAGGGGCCAGGTTTTTCGTTCAGAGGCCAAGTTGCTGCTGGGCGGGACTCTTTTTCTCCTCGAAGATCCGGACTTTCCCGAATATCCCGTCATATCCCGGCGTCACGAGCAGCCGCGCGTTCCTGACGCGATCGACCGCTTCGGCGACGCGTTCGCCGGCCGCGGCTGAAACGAGCCGGAGCGGCGCGTCCAAGAGCACGTGGAATTCCGGCCCGACGGCGGCGAGCAGCGTTTTGTAGCACGCGAACGCCTTCTTCGAAGCCTTGCCTGTGCCAAGGGCGCCGGCGACGACTTCCTCGAGAGGCACGATGGACCTGAAGGGCGACATCCCCGCCGCCTCGGCAGCGGTGCGGTCGGCGAGCGCGTGGACCCGTCCGAGGACGCCGCGCGTGAGCGTCTTGCCGCACTTCGGGCAAATGCCGCCGCGCCGCATGGTCTCTTCCGGCTCGCAGGAATACCCGCACTCGCGATGGCCGTCGACGTGATATTTCCCCTCCTCGGGGAAGAACTCGATGGTATACGGGAAGCGCGCCTTGTCCTTGTTCCTGAGCACGTCCGTGATGGCGCCGAACGACGGCGCTTCCAGCTCGAATGCATTGGCTTCGCGGCCGAGATTGCGGAGGCCATGGGCGTCGGAATTGGAGATGAGCATGACGCCGTCGAGCGCGGAGAGGCGCCTGTTCATGACCGGATCGGACGACAGGCCCGTCTCTATAGCGTGGATCTCCGGCGTCAGTTCCTCGAAACATTCCTCGAGCGAATCGAAGCCCGACTCCGATCCGAACACCGAGAACCACGGCGTCCAGGCATGCGCGGGGACGACCATGCAGCGGGGATCCGCGTCGAGCGCGAGCTTCAGGATCTCCTTGGCGTCGAGACCGAGGATGGGGCGCCCGTCCGAACGCAGGTTGCACCCGCGCTTCTCGAGCGCGGTGATGAGCGCGTCAGCCGCCGCGAGGGTCGGCGCGAAGACGAGCAGATGTAGGCGCCGCGTGCGGCCGTTTTTCTTATAAATGCAGGACAGTTCCGTCGTGAGCATGAACCGCACCGGACGGCCGCCGCGGACGGCGGGCGCGGGTTCATAGGAATCCGTGCCGTTTTCCGCCTCGCATCCCTTCTTCAGGCGGAACAGGCCTTCCTCGGCCGGTTCGAGCTGGTCGCCGATGTCGCGGCACCACGCGGGGTGCGTGAAATCGGACGTGCCGAGGATGTCGATGCCCTTGGCGCGGGCCCACGCGGCCAGGTTCGGCAGCGTCAGGTTCTTCGAGCACGCGCGGGAATACCGCGAATGGATGTGGAGATCCGTTATGAAGCGCATAGGATATGTCCGGCATCCCGCAAAAGACGGCGTCCGACGAGCCGGCTTTCCGCGGGGTGGAGATTGACGACGTGCCGCATGGCTACAGGCGAGACGCCCGGGTTCCCGGATCGACCGGAGACGCTTCGTCCTTTTTTCTTTGCTCTTTTCTCTCTTCGCTTTCGGCATCCCCCATGTCGAGCTCGCCTTTCGCGCTTTCCCCCTCCCGCAGGACCTTGCCCTCGCGGATCTCGCGCGACGCCTCGTCCATTTCCCTTCCGATCTCCCAGCCCGTTTCGCGCTCCAACAGCACGACGAGCTCGTCGATGGTCTGTGCAGTCGGCAAGCGAAGCTCCGCGGGCACCGCCTTCGGGCCCTTCTTCAGGATGTACGAATACTCAGGCGCGGCTGACATCATCTCCTGCATCTCCTTGCCGTTGTCGTTGACGATGATCACCTTGTCCTGGCCCTCGCCGACGCCCCTCACGAACTCTTTCTTGTCCTTTTCGGCGTAGAGCACGGCGTCGAACATGCGGGCGAGGCCGGAATGCTCGACTTTGGCGCGCTGCCACTCGGCGTTACCGAACGTCATGAGGTCGATGTCGGCCTCGTGCTTGCCGAGCGCCTCGACCAATTCCTTCGCGTGCGGATAAAGATAACGCTCCGTCGTGGTGAGCACCTCGTCGAAGCGCGTCCGCGCGTCCGCGGCACCGTCTTCCGTGAGCAGTCCTCGCCCCCTCAGTTCCGCGAACAGGACGCCCGGCTCGAAAAGGCCGCCGTTGCGCGCGACGGCTTCGGCGTACGCTTCCTCATAGGCTTTTTCGTCGACGCCGGTGGCGGCGACGAGCGCCTCCTTGAACTTCACGGTGTCGAGCAGCGTGTAATCGAGGTCGAAGACGATTTTCATATATGCCGGAATCACTTTGCCCTGTTCCCTTGCCCTTGTCTACCTAGAGTCCTCCCAGGCAATGCTGGATGATGAGCGTCGCGAGCGCGTCCGGATCATGCCGGATGTAGGTTCGCTTGATCGGGTCGCCCGGCTTCTGGATGAAGGCGCGCTTGCTGATGAGGTCGGCGGGCAGCGGCTTGAACGAGACGCCGCCGAAACCCTGTTCCGGCGCAAAAACCGGATACGTCTCCTCTTTGGCGTAGCGCACGAGCAGGGCGCGCTCCGGCGCCTTGTCGTTGTAGGTCACGAAGTTGATGCGGCCCTTGCCCAGGAGCCGCTCGATCTCGCCGACAAAATCCATGACCGAGAAGCCGTCAGTGTGCCCGGGCTTGGTCATGAGGTTGCAATTGTAAACCACGCAGGCGTTCGAACGGCCGATCGCCTCGGGAATCCCTTTCACCAGGAGGTTCGGGAGGATGCTGCAAAAGAGATTGCCCGGCCCGATGACGATGCATTCCGCCGCCTCGATCGCGGCGACGGCCTTGGGATTCGCGTACGCTGCGGGTTCGAGCCTGAGCGTCTCGCGTTCCCACATTTTGGCGTTGTTGATGGAGTGTTCGCCGACGCAGGCGCGCTCCCCGTGCCCGCAGATGAGCGCGACGTTTCCGGTCGTCACCGGAATGACGGAGCCGCGCGTCGCGAGCACCATGCCGGCCACCCGGACGGCTTCCTCGAAGCTCCCGGTGATCTTCTCGAGGGTCGACAGGAAGATGTTGCCGAAGTTATGGCCTTTCAGGCCGCCGTTCTCGTACCGGTAATTGAAAAGCTCGCGCATGATCGCCTCGGATTCCGAAAGGGCGACGAGGCACTGCCGGATGTCGCCCGGCGGCAGGACGCCGAGTTCGTCGCGAAGCACGCCCGTCGAGCCGCCGTCATCGGCCATGGAGACGATAGCGCTCAGGTTCACGGGGAATTTCTTGAGGCCGGAGAGCAGGGTGAACTGCCCCGTGCCTCCGCCGATGGTGACGACCGACTTCATAGGATGACGGTTTCCGCGGCCGCGCGGATGGCCGCGAGCCGGATCTTGATCTCAGTGAATAAGGCTCCGAAATCGACTTTCGAGAAATCCGTAGTGTCGACGCGATAGACGCTGCCGCCGATGTCGAGGACGCCATACGCGGCGGTCGACCAGCCGGGCACCCGGTCATGGAGCAGCGCCCCGTCCCCGTGGCCGGGATGCCGCTTGCCGCTGTCCCAGCGCTGGCGCACGCGGTCGTTCAGCACTTCTTCCTTCGCGGAACAGGCGATTTGGATGGGGTGCGTGCCGTTCGCCTTGAGCATCCCTCCCAGCTTCGCCTCCGCGATCTTCGAGTAGAAATTCGCTTCGACGATGAGCGGGTTACCCGCCTTCAGATGCGCGTCGATGGCGTGATACAAGAGATCGATGCTCGCCGCGCCGAGCCGCTTGGACCAGTCGCGATCGCCCCAGCCGAGGCTGTCGAACAGCGTCTCTTTCACGCCGTCCTTGGTGAGCAGCGGCACGCCGAGAAGGTCGGAAAGCGACGACGCGAGCGTGGTCTTTCCCGCGCCCGGCGGTCCCGAAACGATGATGAGGACGTTCCTTGCCATAGAAGATGCGGCGCCTGGCACCTCGTGGTGCCTGGCTCCGCCACTTTATTCCGTCAATCGGCGGTGCCTGTCCCGAAGCATGCGGGACCGGCTCCGCCGCTATCTTCCTTCAATAGTATTCGCCGCGAGCGATTCCCAGACGCGATCGAAGATCATCCGTTCGGTCTCGGCGACGTTCGTGTCCTCGATCATGATCCCGAGAGGCGAGTCGTTCGCGCCGAGCGACAGGAACGCCACCTTCGGGCCGTAAATGATGGAATAGGTGGGGGATCCCTTTTTCTCCGAAAGCCAGCGGCGCTCCGCGAGCGGCTGATCGTCGCCGCCCGCGCCGATCGCGACGACGCGGACGTGCAG
>JAVHQX010000129.1:0-2329 GCA_036171355.1 Patescibacteria group bacterium
GAGCGGCTGCTCGACTTCCTCGGATGATTTGGTGGACAAACGTTTACCTTCCCCAAAGAAAAGGCCCGGCGAACCGGGCCCGATGCGTCAACGCGATGCCCATGACCATGTGACGATGTTGTACGCGAGCTGCGCGGCGTTATACTCGGTGAGCGAATCGCCGGGCCGAGGCGCGACCTCGCAGAGATCCGCGCCGACGACCTGCCGCGATCCGCAGACCGCCTGCAGGAGGTCCCACGCGTACCACCAGCCGAGGCCGCCCGAGACGGGCGTGCCGGTGGCCGGCATGAACGCGGGATCGATGCCGTCCACGTCGAGGGTCACGTAGACCTTCTCGGTGCGCACCGCCTTCACGATCTCGGCGACGGGAGGCGGACGGAAACCGGCCGTGCGCCCCCAGTAGAAGGCCTTCACGCGACGTTTCCGCCGAGCGTACTCCTCCTCTTCCGCGGAGAAGGCCCTGATGCCGACGCTCACGAGCCTGAACCCGGCGTCGGCCGCGGGACGCAACGCGGAGCAGTGCGCGAATCGGCCGTACGGCTTCTCGTTATAGTCGCCGTCGTCGAAACGCAGGTCGTGATGCGCGTCGATATGCACGATCGTCACGTCGGACGGCTCGTGCCGCATGCCGACCGCGATGAGCGCGCCGATGACGTTCGAATGGTCGCCGCCGATGACGAACGGCCGGCGCCCGGCCGAGAGCACGTCGCCGCACGCCGCAGCGACCGCGGCGACCGCGGCGGCAAGCGCGTCCGCGTCGCGGATCCCGTTCAGGTCGCCGAGGTCCCGCCAGCCGATTTTCAGGCTGCGGACGGCCTCGATGCCGGTGCGGGACTCGCGGAACTCGATCTGGGTCTCCAGGCACTTGCGGATCGCCGCGGGCGCGGCGTCCGCTCCCTTGCCGAACGACGACGAGATGTCGTTGTTGGCGGCGATGAACACCACGTCGGCTGACGCGGGGTCGCTGTTGATGATCGAAGCGATCATGATTCCTCCTCGCGTGGTGAAAGAACGCTCGTGCGCATCTTCCGCTCGTCCGCGGCGCGCGTCAAGACGTATTGACGCGCGGGCACGGATGCTGCGCCCTGCGGGCGTCCGCTCTTTGCATGCCTACGGGAGGTTCGACATGACCGACAGGAAACGACCCGACCTGAAACCGCTCGAGATGCTCGATCTCGGCCGCGCGCGCACGCTTGGCGGAATCCTCGACGGCATGAGCCGCTGTTCATTCGGCGCGCGCATGCTCGGCGAGGCCGCCGCCACGCTCGCGTCGTGGTGCCGGGAGCTCCGGAAGACGGGCGAAGAAAAGCGCGCCATCGACGCGACCTTCTCGGCGCTGTCCGCGCTGCGCGGCGAGCTCGGGCTCGGTGCGCAGGCGTTCGATCCCGATGCCATCCACGTCTTCAGCGACCAGGACTTCTGGAAGCGCTGGGGATCGGAGCGGCGGGCGTTCACGCAGTTCGGACACGTGTACCTGGCGCACCGTTTCCTGTTCCTGTATTTCCTGCAGGACGTCACGCACGAGATTATCCATGCCTCCGCGCTGCGCGCGACGATCGACCCGTCGCGGAGCGCCGAGGACGCGATCAGGTACGTGCGCAGCGGGTTCTCCCCGCTCGACGGGCGTCCGGACACGAAACGCTGGCGCTTCGTCGGATTCAACGAGGGCGTGACCGAGCTCATCGCCATGTCCCTCCGCGCGTGCATGGCCGGCACGGCGCGGGAGATGCTGAGCGAGGACATGACGCGCGTCTTCCTCGGCGAATGCCTCTATCCTACGTTCGTGCTGCTCGTCGACGACGTCCTCGGGGCGGTCGCGGCGGACGGCTCTTTCCAGGACGCGCGATGGGCGTTGTTCACCGATTACTTCGTGCGTACCTGCGACTTCATGAAGGTGCTCGCCCGCAAGATGCCAGGTGCGCTCCGCACGCTCGCGACGGTCGAGTCAGGCGGGGACGCCCTCGCCGCGGCCGAACGGCTCGGCTTCACGAACGCGGCCGCCGCAATCCGGCGAAGGCTCGCGCGACGAAGGCGGCGCTGAAACGTCCGCGACCAAGGGCCGCCATTGGCGGTCCTTTTCTTTTTTGCGACGGCCGTCCGTCACATATCGAAATACATCGATATATTTGATAGAATAAAGGCGCTTTAATCATTGTCCAAGGCCATTTTCCGACCAAAAAAGGCCTCGATCATATGACGACAGAAAAATCGTCCGTTCGCCCAAGCGCCATCCCGCACGGAAGCGCCACGAGGAAAAAAGCCGGTCAGATGCCGTTCTTGGCGGCTGTCCTCGGAGTCATGATGCTTGGCGTCTCCTTTTTTCTGACCG
>JAVHQX010000130.1:0-10586 GCA_036171355.1 Patescibacteria group bacterium
ATCGCGACGTCCGCGAGATCGCGGGCGATGGGCTCGGTGACGAGCTCGCCCGCCTTCACGAGCGTCTTGCCCTTGGCGTCCTTGATGTCGGTGAGCAGGAAGCGGCCCAGGATGCGGGACACGACCTTCTCGTTCATCTCATCACTCTCCTTGGCGGTGATCAGGATGCCGATGTCGTCGCCGCAGTCCTCGGAACGGATCACGAGGTCCTGCGACACGTCGACGAGACGGCGGGTCAGGTAGCCGGCATTGGCGGTGCGGAGCGCCGTGTCGGAGAGGCCTTTGCGGGCGCCGTGGGTGGAGATGAAGTACTCCAGCACGTCGAAGCCGTCCTTGAAGTTCGCTTTGACCGGCAGCTCGATGATGTCGCCGGCCGGGTTGGACACGAGGCCCTTCATGCCGATGATCTGCGTGAGCTGGCCCCAGCTGCCGCGGGCGCCGGAATCGATCATGGCCGCGACCGAGCCGTCCTTGGGAAGCTTCTCCTTGGCGAGCTTGGTGACGCGGTCCTTGATGTTCGTCCAGACGTCGACGATCTTCGAGTGACGCTCGCCCTGCGTGAGAAGGCCCTCGCCGAACTGCTCTTCGAGCTCGATGACGCGCTTGTCGCCTTCGTCGATGAGGGTCTTTTTCTCGGGGAGGAACGGCAGGTCGGCCATGCCCCAGGAGTACCCGGACTTGGTGATGTAGTGGAAGCCCATCTCCTTGAGGTCGTCGAGCAGCACGGTGGCGCGTTCCTTGCCGAACTTCTCGAGCGCGGACCGGACGATCTCCGTGACCTTCTTGGAGTCAAGCTGTTCGTTCATGTACGGATGACCCTCGGGCAGCGCGCGGTTGAAGAGGATGCGGCCGACCGTCGTCTCGGTGGGTTTCGAACGCGGCGTCAGGCGGACGAGGATCCGTTCGCGCAACTCGATGATGCGGATGCGGTAGGCGTAGATGGCGTCCTGGGCGTCGCTGAACGCGCGAGGAGTCTCGCGGCCCTGCGGCGGAATAGTCGACGTCATGTAGAAGATGCCCCATATGACGTCCTTGTCAGGCCGCATGACCGGCTGGCCGGTGGCGGGCTTGAGAAGGTTGTTGACCGACAACATCCGGGTCCTGGCTTCGTTCTTCGCGTCCTCGGTGAGCGGCACGTGCACGGCCATCTGGTCGCCATCGAAGTCCGCGTTGAAGGACGGGCAGACCATCGGGTGGATCTGGATGGCCTTGCCTTCGATCAGCTTCGGCTGGAAGGCCTGGATGCCGAGGCGGTGCAGCGTCGGGGCGCGGTTGAGCATCACGAGGCTGTCGCTCGTAATCTCCTCGAGGATGTCCCAGACCTCCGGGTTATCCGCCTCGATGAAGCGGTTGGCGCTGCGGATGTTGTGGACGAAGCCGCCCTGGATGAGTTTCGAGATGACGAACGGCTTGAACAGCTCGAGCGCCATCATCTTCGGGAGGCCGCACTGGTTGAGGTGCAGGCTGGGACCGACGACGATGACCGAGCGGCCGGAATAGTCGACGCGCTTGCCGAGCAGGTTCTGGCGGAAGCGGCCCTGCTTGCCCTTGAGCATGTCGGCGAGCGACTTCAGCTGGCGCTTCTTGCCCGTCGTGGCGATGACCGTCTTCGACTGGCGCGCACTGTTGTCGATGAGCGCGTCGACGGCCTCCTGGAGCATGCGCTTCTCATTGCGCGTGATGACCTCCGGGGCGTTCAGCTCCTGGAGCTTCTTCAGGCGGTTGTTCCGGTTGATGACGCGGCGGTACAGGTCGTTGAGGTCGGACGCGGCGAAACGGCCGCCGTCGAGCGGTACCATCGGACGGAGGTCCGGCGGGATCACGGGCAGCGCGGTCAGGATCATCCATTCCGGGCGGATGCCGTTGGTCTTAAGGGAGTGCAGGAGCTTCATGCGGCGCACGAGCTTGTCGAACTTCGCGCCCTGCGGCTCCTCCTTCATGACCTCCTCGACGTGCTTCATCGTCTTGTCGATGTCGATCTTGTCGAGCAGGTCGCGGACGGCCTCGGCGCCGATGCCCGCCTCGAAGAGGTGGCCGTACTTGAGCGACCACTCCTGGTAGGTGTTCTCCGAGATGATCTTGAGCGGCTTGAGCTCCTTGAGCTCCTTTTGCACGATCTCGAAATCCTCGTCGAGCTCCTTCATGCGCGTCTGCTTCATGTCGAAGGCCGCCGCGATCTTCTTCTCGCGGTCCGTGTCGTTCTTCGCGTCCTTCTCGGCCGTCTCGACTTGGCGCTTGTAGTCGGACTCGATCTGCTTCTTCTTGCCCTTGTACTCGGTCTTCACCTGTTCCACCGTCTCCTGCTTCGCGTCCTCGCGGACGGAGATGATGATGAAGTTCGCGAAATAGATGACCTTCTCCAGGCTTTGCACGGAGAGATCGAGGACGAGGCCGATCTTCGACGGCACGCCGCGGAGGAACCAGATGTGCGACACCGGGCTGGAGAGCTCGATGTGGCCCATGCGTTCGCGGCGGACGAGCGAGTGCGTGACTTCCACGCCGCACTTGTCGCAGATGATGCCCTTATAGCGGACCTTCTTGTATTTGCCGCAGTAACATTCCCAGTCCTTCGAGGGGCCGAAGATCTCTTCGGCGAAAAGGCCGCCCTTCTCGGGCTTCTGGGTCCGGTAGTTGATCGTCTCGGGGTTGGTCACCTCGCCATACGACCAGGTCCTGATGACGTCGGGAGACGCCAGCTTGAGCCGGATCGCGTCGAAGTCCTGAATCTTGAACTGTTCAGCAATGGGATTCATAGACATGCGAGGTTATTCAGCGCCTTCTTCGGGCTCTTCCGCCGCCGCGCCGACCTGCGGGCGGTTGTCCTCGATCTCCTTCTCGAGCTCGCTCATCGCCTCCGGAGGCACCGAACCGCGGCTGAGCTGGAGCGGCATCACGCGGTGCGCCTCGTCGGCGTCCACGCGCTGCTTGTCCTTCATGAGCTCGACGTCGAGACAGAGGCCCTTGAGCTCGCGGACGAGCACGTTGAACGATTCGGGGATGTTGATCTTCTTGATCTGCTCGCCCTTGATGATCGACTCGTACGCCTTGGAGCGGCCCGGCACGTCGTCCGACTTGATGGTCAGGATCTCCTGCAGGGTGTGGGCCGCGCCGTAGGCCTCGAGCGCCCAGACTTCCATTTCGCCGAAGCGCTGGCCGCCGAACTGCGCCTTGCCGCCGAGCGGCTGCTGCGTGATGAGCGAGTACGGACCGATCGACCGTTGGTGGATCTTGTCCTCCACCATATGGTTCAGCTTGAGCATGTAGATGTAGCCGATGGTGACCTTGTTGTCGAAAGCCTCGCCGGAGCGGCCGTCATAGAGCGTGACCTGGCCGTCCTTGGGGAAACCGGCCTTCTCGAGCTGCTCGATGATCTGCGGCTCGGTCACGCCGTTCAGCGCGGGCGTCACGACATGATAGCCGAGCGCGTTGGCCGCGAGGCCGAGGTGCGTCTCGAGGATCTGGCCGAGGTTCATGCGCGACACGACGCCGAGCGGCGACAGGATGATGTCGACCGGCGTGCCGTCCGGAAGGAACGGCATGTCCTCGGCGGGGACGATCTTGGAGACGACGCCCTTGTTGCCGTGGCGGCCGGCGACCTTGTCGCCCACCTGGATCTTGCGGAGCGCGGCGATGGACACCTGGATCGACTGGATGACGCCCGGCGGGAGCTTGTCACCCCCGTCGCGCGAGAAGATCTTCACGTCGACCACTTTGCCGTGGCCGCCGTGCTCGAGGTACAGCGAGCTGTCGCGCACGTCGCGGGCCTTCTCGCCGAAGATGGCGCGGAGCAGCTTCTCCTCGGCGGAGAGCTCGGTCTCGCCCTTCGGCGTGATCTTGCCGACGAGGATGTCGCCGGACACGACCTCGGCGCCGATGCGGATGATGCCGTTCTCATCGAGGTTCTTGAGCTTCTCCTCGCTGATGTTCGGGATGTCGGAGGTGACGACTTCCGGACCGAGCTTGGTCTCGCGGACGTCGATCTGGTAGTTCTCGATGTGGATCGAGGTGAAGCGGTCGGTCTGGACCAGGCGCTCGTTCAGGATGACGGCGTCCTCGTAGTTGTAGCCGTCCCAGGAGAGGAACGCGACGAGCAGGTTCTGGCCGAGCGCGAGCTCTCCCCCTTGCGCGGAGGGGCCGTCGGCGAGCACGTCGCCCTCCCTCACGACCTGCCCCTTCATGACCGTGGGGCGCTGGTTGATGCAGGTGGAGGAGTTCGAGCGGACGAACTTGTTGAGCTTATAGGTGCGGATCTTGCCGTCCTCGTCGCCCTGGACCTCGATGCGGTCCGCCTGCGTGGCGACGACCTTGCCGTCGACCGGGGAGACGATCACGTGGCCGGAGTCGATCGCGGCGCGCTTCTCGAAACCCGTGCCGACGATCGGCGCGTCGGGGTTGATGCACGGCACGGCCTGGCGCTGCATGTTCGTGGCCATGAGGGCGCGGTTGGCGTCGTCATGCTCGAGGAACGGCACGCAGGCGGTGGCAATCGAGACGATCTGCTTGGACGAGACGTCCATGTACTCGATCTCGTCGGTGCTCGCGACCGTCGGCTCGCCGTTCTTGCGCACGGCGACCTTCTCGCCGAGGAAGTAGCCGTCCTTGTCGATCTTCGTGGTCGCGGAGGTCATGACCGACTTCTCCTCGGCGAACGCGTTCAGGTACACGATCTCTTCGGTGACGCGCGCGCGCCCCTTCTTGTCCTTCATCACCTTGCGGTACGGCGTCTCGATGAAGCCGTATTCGTTCACGCGGGCGTAGCTGGCCAAGTGGCCGACGAGGCCGATGTTCGGGCCTTCCGGCGTGGCGATCGGGCAGATGCGGCCGTAGTGGGTCGGATGCACGTCGCGGACGTCGAAACCGGCGCGCTCGCGGGAGAGGCCGCCGGGACCCATCGCGGAGAGGCGGCGCTTATGCTCGAGCTCGGAGAGCGGGTTCGTCTGGTCCATGAACTGCGACAGCTGCGAGGACATGAAGAACTCGCGGATCACGCCGATGATCGGGCGCGCGTTCACGAGGCGCGACGGGGTCAGCGTCATGATGTCCATGGTGGACATGCGGTCCTTGATGATGCGCTCCATGCGCGAAAGGCCGACGCGGAGGCGGTTCTGGACGAGCTCGCCGACCGCGCGCACGCGGCGGTTGCCGAGGTGGTCCACGTCATCCGGTTCTTCCTGCATGATGTTCAGCCGGATGACCTCCTTCACGATTGCGACGAGGTCTTCGCGCTTCAGGATGCGGTGCTCCGGCTTCTCGATCTGCTCCTTCGAATACTCGATCGCGAAACGCTGGGCGAACTTGTAGCGGCCGACCTTGCCCAGGTCGTAGCGGTCGAAGTTGAAGAACATCGAGTAGATGAGCGAGCGGGCGTTGTCGGTGGTGGCGAGGTCGCCCGGGCGGATGCGCTTGTAGACCTCCTTGAGGCCTTCTTCCTCCGTCTTCGCGGCGTCCTTGCCGAGCGTGTTCTCGATGTACTTGATGGAAGGATGGCGGTCGACGTCCTTGAAAAGCTCGAGGAGTTTCTCGTCGTCCGCGTAGCCGAACGCGCGCAGGAGCGAGGTCACCGCGACCTTGCGCTTGCGGTCGATCTTCACCCAGATCACGTTCGAGGAATCCGTCTCCATCTCGAGCCACGCGCCTCGGTTCGGGATGATCTTCGCGCCGAAATACTTGCGGCCGCGGGTCAGCTCCGACGTGAAAAACACGCCGGAGGAACGGACGAGCTGCGAAACGACCACGCGCTCGATGCCGTTGATGATGAACGTGCCGCGGTCGGTCATGAGCGGGAAGTCGCCGAGGTAGATCTCCTGCTCCTTCGTCTCCGCCGTGCGCTTGTTGATGAGGCGCGCCTTCACGCGAAGCGGCGCTTCGAACGTCAGGTTCTTCGCTTTGGAGATGTCCTCGCTGAACTTCGGCTCGTCGAGATAATAATCGAGGAAATAGAGTTCGAGGTCGCGTCCGATGAAGTCCTTCACCGGCGAGATCTCCTCGAAGAGTTCCCTGATGCCCTCCCTGAACAGCCAGTCGTACGATTTCTTCTGGACCTCGATCAGGTCCGGGAGCTCCATGGCGTCCACGATGTCCGTGAACGTCTTGCGCTCCTTCGATTTAGGGGCGATGCGCTTGAAGATCATAGGCGAAGACATAGCTACGGAATCTTTCCTCGGCTTGCCCTCCGAAGCTTTAGCGTAGGAGGGTCGCATCCCGCTCCCGCGGGCTAAACGCATGGGTTAGATTGAACGTCTGCCGAACCCCGCTTCGTCGGGCCTGGCCGAAGCCGAAAATGACAAAAAATCCCCCTGTCACCCCGAGCGTTCTCTCCCTTTGCTCGGCAGACAAGGCGATTAATGCATTCTCCCTATGAAGCGTTTTTTACGGCCATCATTGCGGTAAATGGGTGGCGCGTTAGCGGGTCTCTCGACAAACCCCTTTCCCCGTCCGGAACGACGGAGATGTTCTGCGGTAGGATAACAGGTGTGGAAAACTCCGTCAAGGGCTAAAGGCGATTCCTGTCAAGGGAAGCCTGTTTATCTCTCAACTTAGCAATTTTTCATGATTCTGAGGGGCGCACGAAAACCGGTTATCCTCAGGCCGCCGACGGCTGACGCACCACCGCATTTCCGCGCAACGATATGCGCGTTTTTTCCCTTTACACGGCCCATTCCTGGTTGACAAAAGGCTTGTTCCGTGGTAGCGTCGAATGTCGTCTCCCCCACCGTGCCCGGACGGCGATTCCCGATCTTCGACGGAGATCGCCGCCCGGCCATGAACCGGGAACGGAAGGTCTTTCACAAAAAAACGAACGGGCGTAATACGCGGCGGGAATTTTTCCCCGACGCACCTTGCGTTTCGACGTCTATCAGTCGTCGCCCACCGACATCTTCCTCCACAGAAAGGACGGAGACCATGGAAAAGCAAGAGGGTACCGAACGGAGCGACGCCGAAAGGGACGTCGCCAAGGAACGCAGCAAGGACACCTTCACCTGCAACGGTGACGGCTGCCTGGTCACGGAACGCGCCGCGGAGATGTTCAACCTCTCCTGCGACCCGCTCCGCACGACCATGCAGGAACTTCGTCAGAAGGTCCGCTGCCGCCGCTGCGCCGAGGACATTGCGCGCAAGCGCAACAAGCGTCTCGGCGAGCCTGGCTGCGGGGTCTACCCGCTCGCCCAGACCGCCAAGACGATGGAGCGCGGCGCCGGCGCAGTCGCGACCGACGTCGACGCGCCGACCTACGCCTGCAGGCACGAGGACGGCTGCACCGGCAGCGGTCCGGCCCAGGAGATGTACAATCTCCAGGCCAGCCTGACGGCCGTCGAGATCGAGGCTCTGCTCCCGCTCGTGCGGTGCAGGCGCCACGGCCTCGAAGCCGCCGCGGCCCGCGGCAAGGGCCTCTGCGAACCGGGAAGCGGCGTCTACCGCCTCTCCCACACGCTCAAGCGCATCGGCGGCGGTCCGGCCCGCTCCCTCCAGGAGCAGCGCGACAACGAGTACTGCAGGTGGGTGCTCGAGACCAAGGCAAAGCGCGAACGGCAGGAACGCGAAGTCCGCATCCGGCAGTACGCGCTCGCGTACGCCGAGACGCCGCTCGTCGACGAGCTCGACGGCACCATCAGCCTTCCGCGCCGCCGGGGCGCGCAGGGCGATCTCGTCTGCGGCATTCCCGTGGAGTGCTGCAGGCACGACGAGCCGGCGCGCCGTTTCATCACGGTGCTCGGCGAGGTCGTCGGCATCTGCGACATGTCCGCCCGCGTCTTCGCCGAGGTCCATGAGGAGCTCGAAACGAAGCACGGCGAGGATCAGCGCCACGGGCGCCTCCTCTCCACGGCGGACATCGACCAGGCGCAGCGCATCGCTGCCGCCTGGAGCGACCGCGGGCAGGGCTCGCGCAGCAACGCCCGGCACGTCAGGCGCGGAAGGGGCTGAAGCATGCGCCACGCAGGCTTCGCTTCGTCCGCGACGTACCTTGCATCCCGGACGGCAGAACGTCGTCCGCCTCCCCGACCTCCGCACATCTCGTGCGCGAAGGTCGGGGTTTCTCTCAAGCCCGCGACCAGCTCGCGGCCTTGAGGGAGACCGGACCTAAAGTACGAAGTGGATATTGGTGGAGAGTGCAAAAAGTCCGATCTTTTCAACCCGCATCATTCCGAGGTGCCGCATGCACGTTTTTCAACCGTCTTCAGGATCGTGGTCCAAATCGCGATCGTGATCGTCGTTCCCGGAGGACTTCCCGCGGTGCTGATCTACCAGTACCGCCGCCTCCAGAAACGCCGACAAGCCGCGTCGCGCCCCCGCCGACCCGAAACCCCGCCCGAAAATCCCGATACGCAATCCCTTCCCGAGAGCCCCCAGTGAGGGGCTCTTTCTTTTGGTGAAGCAGAAGGGACAGGAGCGGTTATCAGTTATCAGTTGTCGGTTTTAAGTGATCTAATTTCAGGAATCGAGAACCGGCCTGACGGCAAAAAACTTTCATTGTGCTCGCTGATAACTGAAACCTGGTAACTGCCGACTCCGCCCCTCGTCCATATCCACACTCTCAATCTTGACGTAGTATTGACCTCGAGGCTCCGCGGATTATACGCTTATCGTCCGTTACGGCGCCCTTAAGGCAAAAGGTGACGCACGCACGGACGGCCAAACCCGCCGAAACGGCTGCGGATCCAGTTACATACGAGCGGCAACGACGCATAGACGCGCCGCGTCCATCCTCGCGACTCACCTTCGGGTGAACTTGGGCTCACGCCCACTTCTTAGCGACGATGGCCGCCGCACGCCCCCGCTTGGAGGCAACCGTCTCTTTTTGCCTCGTTCCGTCTCGAACATGTGTTCAGGACCCGCGGCCCTTCCGCCGGGGTTGGGAGGGGGGGCGGAATTCCGACTGCTTCGGAGTCCAACTATGGGCACCCCGCAATACTGCGGGGCCTCGCTCCATGCTCGGGTTTACCTGCCGGAATCCGGACCCCTCGCACCGGTATTCCTCATAAAAAAGATTGGGATGGGAATCCGGCCTTAAGGCCGGATTTCTCGTACGATTTATGTAGCCGATACGCCTGCGTGATGGTATGCTTCACGCATCGTGGATTGATTGAATCTATGGCTAAAAAGAACGGAAAAAAGCCTGAGCACAAGCAGAAGCCGAAGAAGGCCGACGCGCCATCCATGGATCCGAGGGCCAAGAAGGAATTGGCGGCGATAAGCTGCGCGCTCATCGCCCTCGTTTCTTTCCTGGCTTTTTTTCATCTCGCCGGACCCGCCGGGACGTTCATCGATTCGGCGCTGTCGGCGATTTTCGGCCTGAGCAAATACGTGGTGCCGTTCGCGCTCCTCGCGATCGCCGGACGCATCGCCTTCCCCGAACGGTTCGCCATGCCGGCGCCGACCGCGCTCGGCATGTTCCTGTTCTTCGTCAGCGTCGGCGCGCTCATGAACGCCATCAGGTGGCGCACGGCCGACGCGATGCTCTACCTCGACCACCTGAGCGTCGCCGGCGGCTACGTCGGCCTCATCCTCGGCTATCCGCTCATGACGCTCACCGGATTCTGGGCGAGCCTCGTCATCCTCGTCGGCGTGATCGCGGTCTCGCTGGTGCTCACGTTCAACGTCTCCCTGCACGAACTTTCCATGCGCGTCATGGGCCTGCGGCACATGTCGCTGCCCTGGCCCTTCGGTCATCGGAAGACGGTCGAAGGCATCGCCGGCATGGATGAGGACGACGAAACGCCCGAGTTCGTGAAGAAGGGCGCGTCCGTCGAGACGGCGGCGGAACGGCGTTCGGCGGATGCCGCGGCTCCGGCACTCTCCGCCGAAGACGAAGAGGCCCGGGCGATGACCGCCGCGGTGCGGCGCAAGCGCGCGCGGCGGATCTCGATTCCCGTCGACCTCTTGGAGACGCGGAACGCGAAACCCACGTCCGGCGACATCGCCGGCAAGATGCGCGTCATCCAGAAGACGCTCGAGAACTTCGGCATCCCGGTGGAGATGGGCGAGGTTTCCGTCGGCCCGACGGTCACGCAGTTCTCGCTCAAGCCCGCCGACGGCATCAAGCTCAACCGCATCACCTCGCTCTCCAATGACCTGGCGCTCACGCTGGCGGCGCATCCCATCCGCATCGAGGCGCCGATCCCCGGCAAGTCGCTCGTAGGCATCGAAGTGCCGAACCAGGCGGTGGCCGTCGTGAGCCTGCGCGAGATCGTCGAGTCGAAGGAGTTCTCCCAGCGCAAGTCCAGCCTGACCATCTGCCTCGGCAAGGACGTCGCCGGCAAGCCGTGGATCGCGGACCTCGGCAAGATGCCGCACATGCTCGTGGCCGGCGCGACGGGTTCCGGCAAGACGGTCTGTCTCAACGCCATCATCCTGTCGCTCATCTACCAGAACGGGCCAGACGACCTGAAGCTCATGCTCATCGATCCGAAGCGTGTCGAGCTCCCGGTCTACAACGGCATCCCGCATCTCATCAAAGACGTCATCACCGACCCGCGCCTGGCCGCGGGCGCGCTCTTCGAGATGACCAAAGAGATGGATACCCGGTACGAGCGCTTCGCCAAGGCGGGCGTGCCGCCGACTCGGGTGCTAGCCGAGTTTGCGATTCA
>JAVHQX010000131.1:0-2316 GCA_036171355.1 Patescibacteria group bacterium
CATCTGATCCTTGATGAAGAGCAGCGCGGCCGCGCCCATGAACGTCAGCGCGGAGACGAGGAGGAACAGCACGCGGAAGCCGAACCGGTCCGCGAGCACCCCGCCCACCGCGGCCGCGGAGGCGAAACCGAGGCCGATGGCGTTCGAGTGGAGCGTCCACTCGGAGCTCTCCTTATGCCTGTCGATGTGCCGCGTGAAGATCGCCAGCCACGTCGGGACGCTCATGGCGTACCCGATGCCGTTCAAGGTCTCGAACGCGAACACGTGCCAGACCTCCTTCGCGAAGAAGTAGTACAGGAGCGGCACGACGGCGGTGATGAGGACGCCGATGAGCATCAGCTGGTAGTCGTCGCGCTCGCCCTCCTTCGCGTCCGCGTACCAGGAGATCGGAATCTGGAACGCCGACTTCACGACCCAGAAGAGCATCGTGACGAAACCCACGGTCGCGATGGTCGCGCCGGAGATCTTCGTCGTGATGTACACGGCGGAGATGGGGGAAAGGAAGCCCGTCGCCGAGATCAGCAGGAAATCGGCATAGACCATCGTCAGGACGACATGGTTCACTGCTTGCTTGCGCCACAGCGCCATACGACCGCGGAAAAAAGGCGAAAAGACGCGTTCTCCGCATCTTTTCGCCAGTATACTCCCCCTCTTGGGAACCTTCAATGAAGACTAAAGACGGGGGACGGAAGTCTACAGAGGACAGATTACAGACGACGGAGGACGGAGGGAGGGCGAGCGGCGAGAAACGACGGAATACGGAAGACAGAAGAAAAAAGACGGCCGTCCGCCCGCCCTTCATCTGTATTCTGTCCTCTGTCGTCTTTTGTGTCTGTCGTCTCAGGGCATCAGGTCGCGAGGCCGAACTCGCCGAACTCGCCCAGGCTCGGGATGGCGAGCAGGTGCTCCTTGTGCACGCGGCTCATGCGCTTCACCGACGACGCGCGGCGCGCGGCGTCGTTCTCATTCATGTATTCCTCGGTGTACGCCAAGAACACGGGAAGCCTGGCGCGCACGTAGGCGCTGCCCTCTCCCCCGTTCAGGACGCCGATCTCCGCGTCGATGTCGTTCGTGGTGCCCGTGTAGAGCGAACCGTCGGAGCAACGGACGACGTAGACGAACCAATGCTGGCACATAAAAAAATATGCGCGGGAACCGGCTGCCGGTCCCGACGAACGCGACACAGCGTACCCCCCGGCGGACGGGTCCGTAAAGACGGGCATGTGCATAACTGTCGGAAGAACGGAGACAAAACAAAAAGGACGGCCCGGCCGTCTTTTTCAGCGGTGCGGCGTCACTTGGCGGCGACGGGCAGGTCGCTCGTGCAGAATGCGCAGCGCGTGGCCGCTTTCTTCACGGACGAGAAACAGCGCGGGCATTCTTTCGTGTCGGGCGGCGGCGGCGTCTCGCGCCGCATCCGGTTCAGGGATTTCACCAGCAGGAAGATGACGAACGACACCAGCACGAAATCGAGGATGTCGTTCAGGAACACGCCGTAATTGATCGTGGCCGCGCCGGCCTTCCGCGCGTCATCGAGCGTCGCGTAATGCGTGCCCGAAAGATTGATGAACAGGCTCGCGAAATTGACCTTGCCGACGAGCAGCGACAACGGCGGCGTGATGATGTCGCTGACGAGCGAGGTGATGATCTTGCCGAAGGCCGCGCCGACGACCACGCCGACGGCGAGATCGATGGCGTTCCCCTTCACCGCGAACTGCCTGAACTCGTCGAGCAGCTTCTTCGTCGGTCGGACGACGTGTTTCCTCACGCTGATGTCGGGTTCCATAGATGGCGCGGCATGCCGATGAGTATGCGGCAATGATACGCCTTTCCGCCGAGGATGGAAAAACGGTCCGGCGATGCCGGACCGCCTCAAGATTGTCCGAGCGCCGAGGACGCGTAGTAGATCTCCGGCAGCTCGAGGGCGTCGTACCGCCGCGGGAACTTGCCCGCTTCGCGGTCGATGCCCGGCGGCGCGTCGAACGTGACGCGCGGCAGGCCGTAATGGGCCCGCCGGTACGCGATGACGAAGGCGCCGATCTCCCGCAGGGTGCGCAAGGTCGCCGGCCGGTCGAGCACCGTCTTCCCGTCCCGATCCAGGATGAGGAAGGCGTACAGGACGCGGCCGGTCTCCGATCGCTCCCGGCGATCGAGCAAGATCGCCTTCGCGATGACCGGCTTTGCCGATACGTTCCCCATGGTCCATGGTCTCCTTGCCCGGCGCCGTCCCTGCGGCGCCCGCGGAAAAGACATGGAAGAAAAGGTCTGAACCCATTGAGACACGGCGGGGTCCGACGATCAACGCGGCGCTTTCCG
>JAVHQX010000132.1:0-2311 GCA_036171355.1 Patescibacteria group bacterium
AACCCGCGGAGAAGGAAGAGACGCGGGTTTCTCCGGCGCCGGCCCCTTCGCTCTCGGCCGCAGTTCGGCGATCTCCTGGCCGAGCGCCCAGACGTATTCCTCGTAGGTCCCCGGGAACGACCGGACGCGCCCGTCCGCGACCTCGACGATGGCCGAGGCAATCAGGTTCACGAAGGTGCGGTTATGGCTGACGAACAGGATGGTCCCGGGATATTCGCCGAGCGCCGCGCCAAGCGCCTCGACCGTCTCGAAGTCGAGATGGTTCGTCGGCTCATCGAGCAGGAAGACGGTGCTGCCGCTGAGCAAGAGGCCGGCGAGGCAGAGTCTGCTCCGTTCGCCACCCGAGAGCGTCTCCAGCGTCTTATCGAGCTCGCCCTCGCCGAACAGAAAATTGCCGGCCATCTCGAAAACCTCCTCGGTCGTGACGCCGGGCGCGGCCTGGCGCGACAGGTACGTGCCGACCTTGTCGTGCGGGTCGAGACGCGCGAGGACGGACTCGCCGTAGTACGCCACCTTGAGGTCCGGCCCCCAGCGGTACGATCCCGCGAGCGCGGGGATGATCCCCGCGAGGGTCTTGAGAAGCGTCGTCTTGCCCTGGCCGTTGTCGCCGAGGATGGCGACGTGCCGTCCGCGCTCGAGGTCGAGCGCGATGCCGTCCGCGACCGCGTGCCCCGGGTAGCCGATGCCGAGCCCTTCACAGCGCACCGCGATCCCCTTCTTGATCTTCGGCGCGGCGATGCGGATGCGCGCCGCGCGTATGGGATGCTCGATCTCGATGCGGGTCAGGCGCGCGATCTGCTTCAGCTTCGACTGCGCCTGGCTCGCCTTCGACGCCTTGAACCGGAAACGGTCGACGAACGTCTGCAGATGCCGCTTGCGCGCGTCGATCTTCCGGTTCTCGCGTTCAATCTCCTCGGCGCGCTGTTCCTTGTACGCGAGGAACTCCTCGATCCCCCGGGGATACGAGAAGAGCCTGCCGCGGTCGACCTCGAGCGTCTCGGCGCAGGTGTTCTTCAGGAACTCGCGGTCGTGAGAGACGACGAGGAACCCGCCGCGGAACGTCCGCAGGAATTCCTCGAGGAGCATCTGCGTGCGCAGGTCGAGATAGTTGGTCGGCTCGTCGAGCACGAGGAAGTTCGGTTCGCGAAGCAGCATCCCCGTGAGCCGGACGCGCATCCGGCAGCCTTCGGAAAGTTCGGCTATCCGACGGCCGAGAAGGTCCGCTTTCATTTCGAACCGGCTCGCGGCCTTCGCGCACCGCCATTCCTCGACGCCCGCGTACCGCATCAGGAACGCCATTGCCGTCTCCTCCTCGCGGTACGGCGCGTGCTGCTCGAGATAGCCGAGACGCAACGACGAGTGCCGCATGATCGAGCCGCTGTCCGGCTCGTCCGCGCCGACGATGATGCGGACGAGGGTGGACTTCCCCGCCCCGTTCCTGCCTATGACGCCCACCTTCTGCCCCTCGGCGAAAGAAACCCGCGCGCGGTCGAGGACCGTGTGCGGGCCGAAACGCTTGGTGACGTCGTTCACCTGCAGGATCGTGCTCATACCGTCGGAAAATAGCAGGAAAAAAGGACCTGAACAAGACTCGCCGCTCCTAGCCTGACCGGGTCGCCGGCGCCTCGCGGACAGGGAGGCAAGCAAGGTTCGGTCATGGTATACTGTCGCCGTATGCAGCAACGCACTTCACGGTTCACGGCGTTCGCCGCCATCGCGGCGCTTCTTTTCGCGGGTTTCGGCTGCAAGCCGGTCCTCGATTCGCGCCTCCAGGCCGCCCAAGGTGAGGCGCAGAAGAACGAGGCCTTCTGGCTGAAGGAGGATCCTGCCATCAATTACGCGCACGGACCGGACCTCAACGGCTGGATCACGCTCGACGTACGGTCGCAGGCCGGCACGACGATCTCCGCGGAACTCTTCGGTCCCGGAATCCTCTCGAATCCGTACCAGGAGATTTCCGCCGACAAGGATGGCCGCGTCCACTTCGAATGGAAGACGAACCGCATCGGCCATTACCGGTACGACGGCTCGATCGTCTTCAACCGCTCGCTCGTCCAGACGTTCAGCAACGAGTTCGATACGGACATCGGACCCTGACCGCCGGTTCACGCGCCGGGATACAGACCGCCGAACGCATCGGCGGCTTTTTCGTGCCCGAGGAGGACCCGGGCGACGGCATCAAGAGCCGCGAGGCGGCCGCGCAGATCGCCTATCCTGTCGAGGAGGTACGGCAACGACGTGCAGCCCTCGCTCACGAGGGGGCAACTCCCGTGGCGCACGATCTCCTCGCCATACGTCCTGTTGCGCGAAC
>JAVHQX010000133.1:0-2302 GCA_036171355.1 Patescibacteria group bacterium
CTCGTCACGGTGGCGGATACGGGCCTCGGCATGGACAAGGACGCTGCCGCGCACGTCTTCCAGAAATTCTTCCGTTCGAAAAGCCCGGAGATCCTGCGCGAGACCGGCACGGGCCTCGGCTTGTACATCTGCGCGATGTTCATCCGCGGCATGGGCGGCGACATCTGGGTCGACAAGACCGAGCCGGGGAAGGGGACCACGGTCGCGTTCCGCCTTCCGACGATCGCGGGCGGGCAATGCCTGCCCAAGGAGCGCCGCCGCGCGGCGTAAGAGGCGGCCGTTCCGCCGTCATCCACATGGAAGCCCTTTTTGCCGTTTTGACAGCCGTTCTCGCGCTGTTATAATCAGCGGGTACTCATCACCCAACGTCGTCCGGCCGGGTCCGCGGGGCGCGGCAAAGGACACGTGTTTCGTATGTTTCAGAAAAACGCTATGCCGATCCGCGACACCGCAGGCCACGAACCTGAGACCGTCATCGCCGCGTCCGTGAAAGTCGAAGGCGACTTCCAGAGCGAGGGCAATGTCCTCATCGAGGGCGTCGTCGAGGGAAGTCTTAAGACCGAACGCGACCTTCGCGTCGGCGAGCGCGCGCGCATCACCGCCGACGTTTCGGCCGCGAACGCGACGGTCGCCGGAGAGGTCCGCGGCAATCTGGTCGTGTCGGAGCGGCTCGAGCTCGAGCCGACCGCGCGCGTCTACGGCGACGTGCGGACGAAAGTCCTCGTCGTCGCGAGCGGCGCGTCCATCAACGGCAAGATCGCCATGGGCGTCGAGGCTCCTTCGGAGGAGCGGCCCGTCAAGAAGGCTCCCAAGACCGAACCGGCGGCCAAGCAGGAAGAGAAGGACGTCGAGAAGGTTCTCGCGCCCTTCCTCACGCGCTAAGCGGTTCATCCTCGCGCTGCGGCATCGCCCGGCGCTTCGGTGCATGAGTTTCGGGCGCCATGTATTACTATCTCTACGATTCCTTCCTCGCCGATAAGAAATACGGTCGCGTCATCGCGGCCATCGAGACGCGGCTGACGGATCTGGGCATCAGCGGGAAGATCGGACGGCTGACGCCGTTCACGAACGCGAAAGGCCTCATCCGCGATGAGGTCCGTCGCGGCGTACAGACGATCGTGGTCGTCGGCAACGACGGGACGGTCTCCAAGGTCGTAGGCGGGATCGAGGACGCGAAGATCACCCTGGGTTTCATCCCGGTGGGCGCCCCGGCGATGATCGCGAGGTCGCTCGGCATCCCCGAGGGCGTCGAGGCCTGCGACATCCTTTCGAAACGCGTGACGCAGAAGATCGACCTCGGGCAGGTCAACGGCCATTTTTTCCTTTCGGAGGTGCGCATGCCCGGCGCGAAGGTCACGATCGAGGGGGAGGGGAAGTTCCGGGTGACGTCGCTCGTCGAGGATTGCGACATCATCGTGAGCAACCTGCGGCTTACCGAGGATGCCGCGCAGGGCGGACGGACCTCGGAAGGCGCGGCCCCGCAGGGTTATTCGGCCGGCGATCCCACGGACGGCTGGCTCGACGCCCTGATCACGCCCAGGCAGGGCGCGCTTCGCGGGATGTTCCGCAAGGGCGCCCATGCCGCGCGCTCCGTCATCCCGCTCCGCCGCCTGTCGCTCACGAGCGAGGAGCCGATCGCGGTGCAGGCGGACGGCCGGTTGTTCTCGCACAACGTCGTTTCCATCGAGATCGTCCCCGGCAGGCTGAAGATTATCACCGGTCGGGAGCGCGTTTTCGCCTGAGGCGGGGTCGGGGACTTGCGCCGTTCCGGCGCATACGGTAGTTTGTGTGCACGAAGAAATCTGCGGTCGTGGCGGAACTGGCAGACGCACCAGCTTGAGGGGCTGGCGGGGGCAACCTCGTGAGAGTTCAAATCTCTCCGACCGCACCATCGAAAAAACCGGCTGAAGGCCGGTTTTTTCGTTTGCGAGGTTCGGAGGATTTGAAGGGCACTTTTCCGGGTGCCTAGTATGGCACCCGGAAAAGGCCCCGACTTCGAAGGAGGCCGCCGCGAGGCTGAACCCGAGCGGCGGCCGGGTGAGAAGAAATCCCCCGTCGTAGCGACGGGGTCCCGTCCGTCATTCAAAAAAGGTCCTAGCGGCGGGATCTCCGACCGCACCATCGAAAAAACCGGCTGAAGGCCGGTTTTTTCGTTTGCGGGGATCGGAGGATGTGAAGGGCGCTTTTCGCGCCAGGATTGCCGCGGAGGCGCATTTCCGCTATAGTTAAGGGCGTGGACGGGAGGAACCATGCGGACGATTAGCTTCGCCCTACGGGCGACCACCCGCAGGGTGGCAGCTGG
>JAVHQX010000134.1:0-2299 GCA_036171355.1 Patescibacteria group bacterium
CAGTTCGCGGTATGAGCCCGATGCTTTTCGTCCTGCTCTCCGTCACGGGCCTGTTCGCGGCATTGCTTGCGTTCAAGGCCGTGACGAAACTGCGGTTCTGCGTCATCTGCGCGAGCGTCAGCCTGACCTGGATCGGCCTGCTCATCGCGTATCGCGCCGGCGTTTTTCGGGACCTCACCGTCGTCGCCCTCCTCATGGGGCAGAGCGTGGTCGGCATCTATTACCTCGCGGAGAAACGGCTGCCGGAGCGGTTCCGCGTTTTCCGTCTCCCATTCCTTCTCACGGCGACCGCGATCGCGGCGGCCCTGCTCGGCAGGCTCTCCGGCGCCGCCGTCGTTCTGCCGGCGCTCGCCGCGCTCTGGGCTTCGTTCGGATTCGTCTATGCCTATAGGCAGGACACGCGGGTCAAGACGCTGGCCGATCGCGTCGTCGCATGCTGCAAGGACTGGTAATCTATCCTCACTATGGCTTTCCCCTCATGTCATTTCGATAACCGATCGCGCGGCGAGGACGGCGGCCACGGGTCCGACGGGTCGCCGGGTTCGTCTGCGGGCGCGTGGAAAACGTGCATCGCCATCGTGGTCGTCTTCCTCCTGCTATCCAACGGACAAAAGATCGCCGCCGCCGCTTCACGGTACTTCGGTCCGCGCCAAGCCGCGAAGGCCGCGCCGTCGGCGGCCGCCGTTTCCGCACCCGTGCCTGTAGCGGATGCGCTCAGAGTCGATCAGGACGCGGTGCTGCCGCCGGACGGCGTGGAGATTCCGGTCGTCTGGGACGATACCGGCGCGTGGCTCGTCAAGGCGGGCGTCATCGACCCGCAGAAGTTCGAGGCGCTGTACGCCGGACGCGGCGGCCTCGACGAGGAGGAACGCAGGCTCCTCTATGAAAAGGGCAACGGCACGCTGCGCATCGACGCGAAGAACGCGGGGTTCCTGCTGAACATGCTGTGGGCCCTCGGTCTCGGCCAGAAAGACTCCATCCTCGAAGACGGGCCGATGCGCGACCCGCGGTACGGCGGCGCGGAGCGGTTCGCGTCGACGGGCGGCTGGTCGCTCGCGAAGGGAGACGCCATGACGCATTACGGCAAGCACCGGTTCATGCCTGCCCTGACCGCGGAACAGCAGGCGCTCGTCGAGGAGGTCTCGAAGAACGTCTTCCGGCCGTGCTGCGACAATTCGACGTACTTTCCCGACTGCAACCACGGCATGGCCATGCTCGGCCTGCTCGAACTCATGGCGAGCCAGGGCGCGACCGACGATCAGATGTACCGCACGGCGCTCCAGGTCAACGCGTATTGGTTCCCGAGCCAGTATCTGACCGTCGCGAAGGCGTTCAAGAAGCGGGGGATCGAATGGAAGGACGTCGATCCGAAAGAAGCGTTGAGCGCGTCATATTCGAGCAGTTCCGGTTACGGGGCTGTCGCGCAGGACGTCGGCCCCGCGCAGTACGGCAGCGGCCAGGGTTGCGGCGCGTGAGCGTAAGACGGAAGGGCCGTCGGATGTGCTAAACTACGGGTATTCATCACTTCACCGAATGGCATATGCATGGGAAACGGCTCGCGTGGGCGTTTGCCGCGGCGGCAAGCCTACTCTTCGCCGCGCCCGCGCTGGCACAGGGCATGATGGGCTGGTACGGGAACGGCGGCGGCGCGTCGAGGATCGCGGCCGAAGAGGCCTCGGGAAAAGCCGTGTGGGACCGGCTGCAGGCGAAACAGATCTCTTGCGCGGACCTGCGGGACGACGACTTCGAGGTCCTCGGCGATTATTACATGGGCCTCATGATGGGCAGCGCGCACGCGGCGATGGACGCGGCGATGGACGCGCGCCTCGGCACGTCCGGCAACACGCAGATGCACGTCGCGATGGGCAAGCGCATGAGCGGCTGCGACGCTTCGGCATCGTATCCGCAAGGCGGGGCGTTCCCGATGATGGGCGCGTTCGGCGGCGGCATGATGGGGTGGACGTCGGGCGGCGCCTTGCCCGGACCCATCGGCGTGATGGGGTGGACCGGATACGGCTGGTCCTGGCTCCATGTCCTCGCCTGCGTCGTGACCATCGCGCTCGTCTGGACGGCGCTGATCCTGAGCATCATCGCGCTCGCGAAGTGGATCGGGAAGCAGAAGAAGTGATCTCAGTAACCTGATCGAGACGCATGACCTACGCCTGCCCGATGCATCCGGAGGTGCGCCGCGACGCGCCCGGACGCTGTCCGGAGTGCGGCATGGCGCTGTTGCCGGAAAAATCCGCGCCGCCGGGCCACGAAGGACGTCACGGCATGAAGGCCGCGGGCGGCACGGCTC
>JAVHQX010000135.1:0-10389 GCA_036171355.1 Patescibacteria group bacterium
CTTCGCAGTCGAGGACGCGAAGTTCCTGATGTCGCACGGCGCGGACGCGATCATCGTCGCCTGCAACACCGTCTCCGCGCTGGCCATCGATGCCGTGCGCGCCGCGGTCGACGTGCCGGTGTTCGAAGTGGTCACGCCCGCGGTCGAGCGCGCCGCCGCGGTGACGAAGGGGAAGATCGGCGTGATCGGCACGCGCGGCACGGTCGGGAGCGGCGTCTACGCCAGGAAAATGGCCGAGCGGGCGCCCGCGGCCAAGGTCTACGGCCAGGCCTGCCCGCTGTTCGTGCCCATCGTCGAGGAGGGCTGGCTGCGCCGGCCGGAGGCCGCGTCGATTGCAAGGACCTACCTCCGTCCGCTACGATTACGCCGCATAGACACGCTTATTTTGGGGTGCACCCATTATCCGTTCCTCAAGGCGCAGATCGCCGCCGCCGCGGGGCCTGGAGAGCGCCTGGTGGACCCGGCGCGCGAGACCGACGCCGCCAACGCGCGCTACCTAGGCAGTCATCCCGGCCTCGCCCGGAAGCTGGCCCGCAGCAAGAAGCACCGTTTCTTCGCGAGCGACGCCACGCCTCACGCCGCACGCATCGCCTCATCGTGGCTCGGCCGCGACATCATCCTCGAAAAAGCCCCGCTTGAATGATCAGCACGATCCTCATCTTCACCGCCGTCCTCTCGCTGCTCGTGTTCGCGCACGAGTTCGGGCATTTCATCACGGCCAAGCGAGCCGGCATCCGCGTGGAGGAGTTCGGCTTCGGGTTCCCGCCGCGCGTCGGCGGCATCAAGAAGGGGGACACCATCTACTCCATCAACTGGATCCCGCTCGGCGGCTTCGTGAAGATCAAGGGCGAATCCGGCGAGTACAGCCGCGACAAGGACAGCTTCGCGAACAAGGGCGCGTGGACGCGCGGCCTCATCCTGACCGCGGGTGTCCTCATGAACGTCGTGCTCGCGTGGTTCCTGCTGTCCGTGGGGTACGTGTTCGGCATGCCGCAGGTGGTGGAGGACGCCTCGCCGTACGCGCGGGTCATGGACCAGAAGGTCCAGATCGTCCAGGTGCTGGACGGTTCGCCGGCGGAACGCGCGGGCCTCGAGACCGGCGACGCCATCGTGTCGGTCGGCGGCATGGCCATCACGACGCCCGACGACATCAAGGCGATCACCGAGACGAAGGAAGGCCAGCCCGTCGCCGTGACGATCCGCCGCAAGGCCGAGACGCTCGAGAAGCAGGTCGTTCCGGCGCTCATCAAGGAGACGGGCCATCCGGGGCTCGGCGTGGCGCTCGTGAAGACCGGCCTCGTCGCGTATCCGTTCTGGCTCGCGCCGGTGCAGGGTGCGATCGCGACGTACGCGTTCGGACAGGAGATCGTCGGCGCGTTCTTCGGCCTCTTCAGGGACCTGTTCGCCCAGCAGAAGGTCTCGGTCGAGTTCTCCGGGCCGGTCGGCATCGCCGTCATCACTTCGGAAGTCGCGAAGCTCGGCTTCCGTTACCTCCTGCAATTCACCGCGCTGCTTTCGCTGAACCTTGCCATCATCAACATCCTGCCGTTCCCGGCGCTCGACGGCGGCCGCGTGCTGTTCCTGGTCATCGAGACGATCCGCGGGAAGGCGGTCGGCCGCAGGATCGAGGCCGCGGCCCACAACATCGGCTTCGCGCTGCTCATGCTGCTCGTGCTGTTCGTGACCTTCCATGACGTCGCCAAGTACGGCGGGCGGTTCTGGGAAGGGCTTTCCCGATTCTTCGTGGGGGGGTAGTATTTTTTGCGTACTTATGCGCGAGAAGCTCGAACAACTGGCCAAGGCGATGACGGACGAGCTCGCCGCAGTGAAGAGCCTGAAGGAGCTCGGGACGTTTGAGACGGAGCGCCTCGGCCGGAAGAGCGAGTTCAACGGCCTGCTCAAGGGCCTCGGGGCGCTTTCCCCGGAGGAGCGGAAATCCGCCGGTTCCCGCGCGAACGAGCTCAAGACCGCGATCCAGGCCGCGTTCGACGCCAGGAAGGCCGCGCTCGAATCCGCGTCGGCCGGAGAGCTCGCCGAGTCGGAATGGATCGACGTCAGCGTGCCAGGGACGCGTCCGCCGAAGGGCCACCTCCACCTCACGTCGCAGGCGATCGCCGAGGTCACCGACATCTTCCGCCGCATCGGGTTCACCCGCGTGCGCCATCCCGAAGTGGATTGGGACTGGTACGCGTTCGAGTCGCTGAACATGCCGCCGGACCACCCCGCGCGCGACGAATGGGAGACGTTCTTCATCGATGCGCCGACCGATCCGAAGATGGGCAAGATGGTGCTGACCCCGCACACGTCGTCCGGCCAGGTGCGCGAGATGGAGAAGAAGCGTCTGCCGATCCGGATGATCAACATCTCCAAGTGCTACCGCCGCCAGATCGACGTGTCGCACGTGCCGATGTTCCACCAGTTCGAAGGGCTGCTCATCGACCGGCACGTCTCCGTCACGCATCTCAAGGGCGTGCTCGACTATTTCGCGCGCTCGTTTTTCGGGCCCGACCGCGTCACGCGCCTCCGGCCGTTCCATTTCCGGTTCACCGAGCCGAGCTTCGAGGTCGACATCAGCTGCGGCATCTGCGGCGGCACCGGCAAGCTGGCGGAGGGGCAGAAGTGCCGCCTCTGCAAGGAGGGCTGGCTCGAGCTCGGCGGCGCCGGCATGGTCCATCCGAACGTGCTCAGGGCCGGCAAGATCGATCCGGAGGAGTGGGGCGGCTTCGCCTTCGGCTGGGGCGTCGAGCGCACCATGGCCATGAAGTCCGGCGTGCGCATCGACGACATCCGCGTGCTCTATAAGAGCGATTTCCGTTTCCTCGAACAATTCTAGTATGCAGCGACTTTTCGCCATCCTCGCATCCGTTCTCGCCTTCGCGCCCGCCGCCGCGCTCGCCTATACCGCGGACGAGGCGCGGTACCGGTCCATGGGATACGCCACCGGGTTCTTCGGCGTGATGATGCTGTTCATGCTCGGCGGCGCCGCGCTGTTCATCGCCCTTCTCGTCCTGTGGGTGCTGATGCTCGTCGACTGCCTCCAGCGCGAATGGCCGGAGAAGACCGACTGGACCGCCATTCTCATCATCTCGTTCTTCATCGGGCTTCATTGGCTCTCGGCCATCCTGTATTACTACCTCGTGAAGAAGAAGAATCCCGGCACGATGCCGTCATCCGCGCAGCCGCCGGGAACGCAGCCGCCCAAGCCCTGAATTCGCCAGCTTCTGCATACTGAATACTCAGTACACAGTGCTCGGTACATAGAACGCGGTACGGCAGATATGAACATCCTCGCGTCGTACAACTGGATCAAGGAGTACGTCGGGCTCAAGGAGTCCGCCGAGGTCTTCGCGCGCCGCATCTCGCTCTCCGGCCCGGCCGTCGAGCGGCTGTATCCGCAGGCGCCCCTCTACGACAGGATGGTCATCGGGAAGATCGTCGACGTGAAACCGCATCCGAACGCGGACAAGCTCCGGCTGGTCTCGACCGACGCCGGGGGAGAGAAGCCGCTTGAGATCGTCTGCGGCGGTTCCAATCTCGCCGCGGGCATGAAGGTCGTCGTGGCGCTCGTCGGCGCGAAAGTGAAGTGGCATGGGCAGGGCGATCTCGTGGAGCTCAAGCCGGCGGAGATCCGCGGCGTGAAGAGCGAGGGGATGATTTGCGGCGCGAACGAGGTCGGCCTCGCCGACGCTTTCCCGCACGCCGAGCGCGAGATCATGGACGTCACCTGGTGCAAGGCCAAGCCCGGCACCGCGCTGGCCAAGGCGTTCGATCTCGACGACACCATCTTCGACATCGAGGTCACCACCAACCGCCCCGACGCCTTCTGCACGGTCGGCCTGGCCCGCGAGGCCGCGGCGGTCTTCGGCGCGAAGTTTCTGTGGCGCGAGGGCATCCTGCCGTCGGTCGCCAAAGGCGTGGTCGCGAAGGACCTTACCGTGAAGGTCGCGTCGCCCAAGCTCTGCACCCGCTACCAGGCCGTGGTCATGACCGACGTCACCGTCGGCCCGTCGCCGTGGTGGCTCAAGCGCCAGCTCCTCCAGGCCGGGTTGCGCCCCATCAACACCGTCGTCGACATCACCAATTACGTGATGCTCGAGTACGGCCAGCCGATGCACGCCTTCGACTACGACGTCATCGGCGGGACCATCGTCGTGCGGACCGCAAAGGAGGGGGAGTCGATCAGGACCCTCGACGGCGTCGAGCGGAAGCTCTCGTCCTCGAACCTGGTCATCGCCGACGCGTCGAGTCCGGTCGCGGTCGCCGGCGTCATGGGCGGCGAACGCTCCGGCGTGAGCGAGTCCACCAAGACGATCGTCTTCGAATCCGCCACGTTCGACCCGGTCTCCGTGCGCCGCACCGCCCGCGCCCTCAACCTGCATTCCGATTCTTCGCTCCGCTACGAGAAGGGCCTGCCCGATGACCTCACCCAGGCCGCGCTCGCGCGCGCCGTGGAACTGTGCCAGGAGGTCGCCTGCGGCCGCGTGGCCAGCAGGGTGGCCGACGAGCGCGCGGCGCCGCATCGCAAGGTGAAGTATTCCTTCCGCCCGGCCAAGGCCGAGGAGCTCATTGGCGTCTCCATCCCCAAGAAGGACATGCTCGCGATCCTCAAGTCGCTTGGCTTCGGCGTCGCCGGCAGCGGCGCGAAGTACGAGATCACCGTCCCGTACTGGCGCGAACGCGACATCGAGGGCGAGCGTGATTTTGCGGAAGAAATCGCGCGCGTCTACGGTTACGCGAACCTGCCGTCGGTCATGCCGCCGGGGGAGATCCCGACGGGCGCGGGCGACGCGATCCTCGACGAGGAGGAGCGCGCCAAGCGGTTCTTCAAGGGCGCGGGCTGCACCGAGCTCATCAACTACTCGCTCGTCCCCGCGTGGCACTTCGAGCGCATGGGCATGGACGCGTCGAAGGCCGTGCGCGTCGCCAATCCGCTTTCCGCCGACTTCGAATATCTGCGCGTTTCCCTGCTTCCCGGCTTCCTCCAGACCATCCAGGAGAACCAAGGGCTGTTTCCGGAAGGCCGCGTGTTCGAGGCGAGCAATTGCTATCTGAAACGCGACGGCGCGCTGCCTGAGGAGGTCCTGTCGCTCGCGGGCGCGGTCTATGGGACGCAGGACGGCGACGCGCTGTTCCGCGAGGCCAAGGGCCTGCTCGAGGGTTTCGCTGACGAGGCCGGCGTGCGGCTCTCGTTCGAACGCATGCAGGGCGGGCCGCAGCATCCGGGTCGCGCGGTGAAGGTGCTGTGCGAGGGCGAGACCGTCGGCTGGGTCGCCGAGACGCATCCGAACGTCTGCCGGAAGTTCGGCGTCGACGGGCGCGCCGCCGCCTTCGAGGTACCGCTCGCGAAATTCCTCGCGCATCGCAGCACGCACGCGAAGTACGTGCCCATCCCGCAGTTCCCGCCCGTGAAGCGCGACCTTGCCCTCGTCGTCGGCGAGCGCGTCGAGTACGGCGGCATCGAGGCCGCGCTGCTGCGGGGGAGCGCGCTCCTGAAGCGCACGGAGCTCTTCGACGTCTATCGCGGCGCGAACGTCGGCGAGGGCAAGAAGAGCGTCGCCGTGCATCTGACCTTCGCGACCCCCGAACGGACCCTCACTGCCGACGAGATCGACGCCGAGATCGCCCGCATGACCAGGGGCCTCGAGGACAAGTTCGGCGCCGCGGTGCGGTCGTAAGCGAAGAGCGGCCGAGTGGTTGAGTGGTCGAGTGACAAGCGGCCTCGCGGCCGCCTTTTCTTTCTCGTTTATTCATTTGCGCACCACCACTTCACCATCAACCACCCCACCACCCCCCGCCCCTGGCCCGCCCTTGACCCTATCTGCTATACTTGGGTCGTCTCTAACCATCTTTCCTCCGCTTCTATGCTCATTGAGTCCAGCAAAGACCTTCTGTTCGTGGTCTTGGCGTTCTGCGTATTGTGGCTCACGGTCTTCATGTCGTGGCTGCTCTACTACGTCATCGCCATCGTCCGGGACGCGGAATCGCTCATCCGCCAGATCAGGGGTGCGGTCGAGAAGGTGGATTCGCTCGCGCACGCGGTGCACGACAAGATGGAGCGGTCGGCCGCGTCGCTCACGCTCATCGCGCAGGCCGTGAAGGAACTCATCGTCTGGGGGATACAGGAACGCGCCAAGTCCGCGCCGTCGAAGGCGTCGTCGAGGAAGAAATGAGAAATGACGTCGGACGGCCCGCCACGCGGCGGGCCTTTTTCGTCGGCGCGGACGGCGGATAGCGTTGACCGCACCTGCCGGAAGGGGTACGGATGGAGGGTCGCCCTTTTTGTCGCGCATCCAAAGGAGTGCATCGTGCCCCGAAAGAACAAGAAGAAGCGTCCCGGCCGGACGGCAGAGCATCAGAAGAAGAGCCACGAGATCTTCACGAAGATCTGCGCGTTGTTCCGTCCGCACGTCGAACCGCTCTGCCGCAAGCAGTGCCTCGACGAGATCGCGAACGCCCACCCCTCCGAGGAGGAGATCCAGGGCATGCTGGCGCTCCTGCGGGCCCACATGAAGTCCACCGGGGCCAAGCCCGAGGACATCGAGGACGCCCTCAAGGAGTCCGAGACGCGCATGCACGATCCGAGCAGCATCACGCCGGAGGAGATCGACCAGGCGGTCGACGAATCCGCAGCCGAGGAAACCGCCATGCTCGTCGCCCATTGGCTCGGGCTCCTGCTGTTCTCGGGATACGCCGTCGCCGGCATGCAGGTCATCGAGCTCCAGCCGCTCGACGACGCCATGCTGCCGCCGCTCGACCCGGTCATGCAGCAACTCATGTCCGACTCGTGCGCCCAGCGCCTGCTCGGGGAAGCGGAGACCAGGGAGGTCCTCCGCAACGTCCGCGCCGCGCTGCCCGCCGGCCAGGCGATCCCGGATGCCGCGGTCGAGCTCCTCGAACACGAGGGCGCCGCCGTCATCAAGTGACGTCCTTTCGAACCCCGCCTTCAGGCCGGGGTTTTTCTTTTCACCTCTGCCGACTGACAACTGCGAACTGATAACTGATAACTGCCATCCCGCCCTGTTCCCTCCATCCTTCCCCCCGCGTATACTTCCCCCGTATGACGAAGCAGCGCTTCCAGGAACGCGCGCTCGGGCGCATCCGCGAAGAACTCGGCAGGGGGACCATGCCGCTCGCGCGGATCCGCGCCTTCGCGGCCGCCGCAATCGATCTCGGCGCGGCGCATCCGGAAGAAATACCTTCCGACGCCATCGCGGCGGTCCTTTCGGCGTACCCGGAGTTCGCCGCCGTGAACGAATCCTGAACCCTATGAGCACCGAGGACGGAAAAATGCCGCCCGAGGCGGAAGCGCCCGCGGCGGACCGCGCTCCGGGCTCCGCGCCCGACGCCGCGCCCGCGGCTCCCGACGTTTCCCGCGAAGCGGGGGAGCGCCCGGAGTCGTTCCGGCTGCTCGCGTCGACCATCGGCGCGCCGGGCGTCTCTCCGGAGGCGGCGCTCAATCTCGTCGAGACCTACGATCCCGCCGCCGTCGACGCCGGCCTCAGGGAGGAGCTCGGCATGATCGTCGAGGATTACGGCCTTTCGTTGGACGACCTTTCCGCCGACGAGCAGGAACGGTTCGCCGCACTGTGGCTCGGGGCCAAGCTCGGCCGCACCGACGGCGCGAAGCGCGATACTGCCGAGGCGTTCGACTTCCTGGCGGGCGAACGGCTCATGCGGTTTTCGATGGATAAGATCGACCGTCTGACCGCCGACGTCCGCGGCGCGGAAACGGCCGCCGACGTCAAGGACCGCCTCAAGGACGTGATGGCCGCCCTCGCCAGGACCGCGAAGAACGTGCCGATGGACGAGGACCACGAAGAGGAGTGGGAGGACATCGACCGAAAGTTCCGCGAACTCCTTTCCCTGAAGTCGGGGACGGAAGGCGAGGTCCGCGACGCGTTCTCGGACGTATTCGAGGAACACGCGGATTTCATCGAGGATCAGCTCGTCACGGCCCGCATGGGGAAGTCGCGGGGCGACGTCCAGCAGGTCGCCTAGGAGCTGTACGGCCGCACCAAGGAGGAGGTCGAGGAGATCAAGTGTCGCAACCGCGAGGACGTCGTGGTGCTCATCCGTGAGTTCGGCCATTCACGGTCGCTCGACGTCGCCATGCTCGAGAAGCTCCATGAGGCGGACAACAAAGGCATCGTGCCGAAGCGTTACTCGAAGCTGCGCAGCGACCTCGGCAGCCTGCCGCCGACGTTCTACGAGCGGATCGGCCTCCTGCCCGAGGACCTCAAGCCCGAGCTCGAGGACCTCATGAAGGAAGCGGACGACCTGCGCAACAAGGACATCGGCGACGAGCCCGGCCAGATCTCGAAGGACGCTTTCGCCATCCGCGCCGCGCAGCTCCACAACGACCTGCTCGACATGCACCCGTTCGGCGACCGCAACGGCAGCACCGTCCTCCTGTTTCTCGAGACCGTGATGATGTCCGCCGGCCACGAGCCGTTCGCGCAGCGCGAGAAGGATTTTTACGCGAACCTGGAGGCCATCCTGGGGGGGGGCGAGCCGACCACCATGGCCATCGTCCGCGAGGAGCAGGTCCGCATGGCGACGGAACCCGGGTATTTCGTCGGCGAATTGAACAAAGATCCGGCGCGCCGCAAGCAGTACGACCGCATCCTGAACGTCTTCCGGTCGCTCGCCGGCAAGCCGCCGCTGCGGGACGTCGAAGACGGCGACTGAGCCGGCGGAAACCGCGGCCGGCCGGTCTTTTCCCTGCGTCTTTTTCTCCGCGCACGCCCGTCGCGGGGCGGCGAGGGCGGGATCGCGGCCGGCTGGAAGCCTCGCCGGAACGGTGTTACCATGGAGGACGGATCGTCTCCGTTATGCCGCAGAGCAAGAAACGCATCGGGAGGCCGAGGCCGCCGCGCGTTCCGGAACCGGACGGTACCCACTTCGCGCTCCTCAGGATGCGGCCGACGTGGATGCGCTGGATGCGCAAGAATCCCGAGACCGATGAGCCCGAATTCATCACCATCCGCGTCTGAGAGCGCGCGGAGAACCGGCCTATGCTGACGAGGTTCGCTACTCCCGAAGAGCGCAACGAAGCGCTCCGCTTCCTCCGCGAGAACATCTTTGCGGCGGTCGCCACCGTGTCGTCCGAACAGCGTCCGCAGGTCGCCTTCATGTACTACGCGGTCGATCCCGACCTCACCATCTTCATCATGACGAAGCGCGACTCGCGGAAGTGCCGGAATATCCTGGAATCCGGCGTCGTCGCGCTCGCCATCGGGAACGAGCTCGGCCTGGAATCCGTGCAGCTGGAAGGGGCGGCGAAGGAGGTCACGGTCGGCGCGGAAACGGCGCGTCGCGCAGAGTCCATCTTCCGTTCGCCGAGGCTGATGAGCATGTACATGGGCAAGCAGAAGCTCAAGTTCCTGCCGTCGATGAATCCGACCGCCGATTCCGTCAAGAACGCGCTGTTCGCCATCAAACCGGACTGGCTCCGCCTGCTCCGCGTCAATCCGAAATCGGGCGACTCGGAGTTCGTGACGATTATTTCTTAGGAGAGTGGTGGAGTGGTGAAGCGTGAGCGAGAAAGCGGGAGAGGGCGGCGCGGGCCGCCTTTTTGGCGTCCCGGGACGGAAAAACCGTTGACTGGCGGTTCGAAGCGTGCTAGGCTCTCGAATCGCGTTCTTTTTTCGCCCCGCGCGGTCGCGGTGGCACGGAGGAGATAGGAATGACCGAACGAACGGACATCGCAGCGGAAGATCGGGCGCTCGTCGCCAGGCTCGAGGAGCTCATGCTCCCGCACGTCGCGTACGTCGGCCTCGAAACGGCTCGCGCCGCGGTCATCAAGACCGCGCTCGCGCCGCTCTCCGAGGACGACATCAAGACCTGGTCGCTCTGCTTCGCGGCGCTCACGCTCTGGGACGGCGGGACGGTCGGCCAGGCGCTGCGCGAGGCCAAGCGGGTCCGCGCGGCCCTGCGGCGTCCCGAACCGCCGACGGCTGGCGAGGTCGAGGCGCGCGTCCGGGACGTGCTGCGGCTCGAGACGCACGACCTGGTCCGCGACTGGCTCGAGGCGCTCGGGGCCGGCGCCATCTTCGAAGGCGGCACGCTCTCGCGCGCCAGCCTCGACGCGGCGATGCTTCCGTCCTTCCCGCAGATCGTCGCCATGGCCTTCGACCACCAGTGCGCGACGCGCCTGCTCGGCGTCGGCGGCACCCGCGAGGTCCTGCTGCTCGAGCGCATGTCCATCGAGGAGCCGGAGCTTTGCCTCCCGCACGACGTCGTCGCCGTCCTGCGCCTGCGCGGCGTGAACGTCGTCCCCTGAACCGCCGCCCGGATCCTTCCGGGCGGCCTTTTGCGAAGTTCAACACCTCAACGCACCACCCGCCAGATATTGATTTAACGCCTCATCCGGTGTCAGATATCCGAGCG
>JAVHQX010000136.1:0-2250 GCA_036171355.1 Patescibacteria group bacterium
ATCGATTCCGACCTCCGCATCGCCTTTACGGCCGGCATCCGCGAGACGGTCATCACCGACCACAAATCCATCGACCCCAGGAAGCTTCTCGCGCTGTCCAAGCGCCTCATGAAGGACGTGGTGGCGCACAAGATGGAGCTCTTCGGCTCGGCAGGAAGAGCGAAGTGATCAGTTGTCAGTTGACAGTTTTCAGTCGGCATCGCGAGCGCGAAACCGATGGACGGCTGCGTCTGAGAACTGTTAACTGAGTCCTGATAACTACCGACACATGTACGACGTCATCACCATCGGCTCGGCCACGCGCGACATCTTCGTAAAGAGCGCGGCGTTCGACATCCATGAAGACTCCCACGTGGACACCACGGTCGAGGGCTGCTTCCCGCTGGGCGCGAAGATCGAGCTGGAGGACCTCGTCCTTGAAACCGGCGGCGGCGCGACCAACGCGGCGGTGACCTTCGGACGCCTCGGCCGCAGCGTGGCGGTGCTCGCGGCGGTCGGCGACGACGCGTCCGGGCGCGAAATAGCCGCCATCCTGAAAAGCGAGGGGGTGAAGGCGGGCCTTCTCCAGGTCTCGAAAAAGCTCCGCACCGGCTCGTCGGTCATCCTCCTTGCCGGCAGCGGCGAGCGAACCGTCCTCGTCTACCGCGGCGCCGCGGAAAAACTCGACCCCGCGTCGATCCCCTGGCGTTCCCTATCCGCGCGCTGGCTCTACGTCTCGTCGATCGGCGGCGACCTCGCGCTGATGGGAAAGCTCCTCGACCACGCCGCGCGCAAGGGCATCAAGGTGGCCTGGAATCCCGGTTCGAAGGAGATCCGCCATGGCTTCGACGCGCTCGCGCCGCTCATCAGGAAGACCGATCTCTTCGACCTCAACAAGGAAGAGGCGGCGCAGCTTGTCGGCGCGGACCCGAAGGACCTCGGGAAGATCATCAAGAGCCTCCGCGCGCTCCCCCGCCGCGCGTTCGTCGTCACCGACGGCCTCGCGGGCGCCTACGCTGCGGAAGGCGCGGACGTCTGGCGCTGCGGCGTGATCGACGTCCCCCGCATCAACGTCACCGGCGCCGGCGATGCGTTCGGCTCCGGCATCGTCGCCGGCCTCCTCAAAAAGGACGACATCCGCTACGGGCTCGCCGTCGGCACCTGGAACGCGACCGGCATCGTGCAGCAGATGGGCGCGAAGCGTGGCATCATCCGCGCCTATCCGTCGGCCGCGGCGGTCAAGAAAGTGCCGATCGACGCCTGGAAGGGCTGACCGGCTCCGCGTGAAACCTAAAAACCGAACGCCCGCCGTCAGGCGGGCGTTTTCGTCGTCTCGTCGGCAAGCAGCTGCCTCCAGCGCTCCCGGTAATAGGTGAACCGTTCGTGCAGCACCGGCTTGGGCGTCGGCTTGAGCCCGAGCTCCGCGAGCTTGTCCTTGAGATGGCGGAGCGTCGCTTCCTTGCCCGCCTCGTCGCTCATCAGCTCGAGTTCGAGGACGTATCCGTATCCCCTGGTGTAGTCGAGCGAAACATCGATGTCTCCCCACATGAACCGCATCCGTTGGCGGTGCCAGACGATGCCCGTGGCGTAACCCAACGCATCGAAGAGCCGCTCGAGTTCGCCGAAGCGCTCCGGATCAAGCTTGATCTCAATCTCCTCGCGGCATTCGTCGTGCATCTTCCCTCTCTTAAGCCAGACCTTGGCGCACGTCGTGCTCTTCTGGATGCGCAGGTCATGCGGGCCCTCGAAATACCGGGTCTCCTGGGCGTCCTCGCCCTTGAACTCGGCTTCCCGCATCAGGCGGGCCTTGAGGGATTCATACTGGTAGTAATCCAGCAGCGTCCTGACCTCGCACTCGGTGGTTTTGGCGTTCTCCATACGGGAGTAGTCATAGCAGAAAACGGCCGGCACGTAAAAAGCCTCCGCTTCCGCGCAAGCTGTTTACGTGGTGGACTCTGCGGGAATTCCGCGTGGTGGGCCCGCCGAATACGGGCCCACTTGTCCAGGGCAGCGCCGGACGCTCGCCGGCTCGCGTCCGTCGGCGCTCTCCTGCGGTCCGATGGACGTCGGACCTTGTCTCGCTGCTGCCCGTTCGATTCCCGCAGAAACGCCAAGGCGGAGCCTGGCGATGCCGGACCCCGCCTTGGTGGTGTTATTTTAGCATTTGCACGAACCTTTTTTGAGCGAGAATGAACCGTCCCGCCACCGCCTCGCAAAGCCTCGGCGGACACCAAAGAAAAATGTTCCTTGCTTTTCGGATTTGCGCGCGAC
>JAVHQX010000137.1:0-10233 GCA_036171355.1 Patescibacteria group bacterium
GCGGCATGCAGCGCGTGTTCAAGGGCCTGCGCATGGGCGGCCGCATGGGCGGCGACCAGGTCACCGTGAAGAACCTCGAGATCGTCGAGGTCGACGCCGCGAAGGGCATCCTCGCCGTGAAGGGCGCGGTCCCGGGCGCGTTCGGCGCGACCATCCTGCTCACCGGCGGACACACCGAGAAGAAGTCCTGGAACTGATGATGACCCATATGCCGAAAGTGAAACTGTACAACGTCGAAGGCAAGGCGGTCGGGGAGAAGGAGCTGAAGGCCGAGATTTTCGGCGTCGCCGTCAACCCGAACGTCGTCCATGAGGTCATGGTCGGACTGATGGCCAACTCGCGCCAGCCGCTCGCCCACACCAAGACGAAGGGCGAAGTCCGTGGCGGCGGCAAGAAGCCGTGGAAGCAGAAGGGCACCGGCCGCGCGCGCCAGGGTTCCACGCGCAACCCGCATTGGATCGGCGGCGGCGTCGCCTTCGGCCCGCGCGCCGAGCGCGACTATACGAAGAAGATCAACGCCAAGACCAAGCGCAAGGCGCTCTGCATGGTCCTCTCCGACAAGGTCGCGAGCGACAAGCTCGTGCTCGTCGAGGCGCTCGACGCCAAGAACGGCAAGACCAAGGAGATCAACTCCGTCCTCGGCAAGCTGCCGGTGAAGGGCAAGCTGATGCTCATCGCTCCCGGCAGGAACGAATCGCTCGCCCGGAGCACCAGGAACCTGCAGAACGTGAACCTCGTGAACGTCGGCTCCGTGAACATCACGGACATCATCCGTGCCGAGTACGTGGTCACGACCCCCGAGGCGACCGACAAGCTCGAAAAGATGTACGCCAAGAAGGCCTAAGCGCGCACCTATGGGTATCCTCGACAAGATCTCCGGAAAGAAAGCCAAGGAGTCCGCGAAGAAGTCCGCGCCGAAGGCCAAGAAGGCCCCGGCCGAGACCGCGGCGAAGACGAAGGCCCCGGCCGAGAAGGCCGAGACCGCGAAGGTGCGCGGCCCGCTCGCCAAGGAAGGCGCTGGCGAGGCGTACCGGATCCTCGTGAGGCCGGTCCTCACCGAGAAGACCTCGCAGCTCCAGGCCATCAACCAGTACACGTTCGCCGTCGCGAAGGGCGCCACCAAGGTGGACGTCGCCCGCGCCGTGCGCGATCTGTACGGCGTGAAGCCCCTGTCCGTCCGCATCGTGAACGCGAAAGGCAAGAAGGTCCGCTCCGGCCGCTCGCAGGGCCAGGAGAAGGACGTGAAGAAGGCCGTCGTCACGCTGAAGGCCGGCGAGACGCTGACCGTCCTTGAATAAACGCCTATGCCGATCAAGATTTACAGACCAGTCACCAAGGGCCGCCGCATCTCGAGCGTCGATGCTTTCAGCGACATCACGAAGTACGAGCCGGAGAAGTCGCTCATCTACGCCAAGAAGCGCGCGAGCGGCCGCAACAGCCAGGGCAAGATCACCGTCCGCCACCGCGGCGGCGGAGCGCATCGCTATGTCCGCATCGTCGATTTCAAGCAGGACAAGTATGACATCCCGGCGACGGTCGCCGCGATCGAGTACGATCCGGGCCGCGGCGCGCGTCTCGCGCTCCTCAACTACAAGGACGGCGAGAAGCGCTACATCGTGGCCCCCCAGGGCCTCGCGGTCGGCGACGTCATCGTCTCGTCCCGGAGCCTCGTCGAGATCAAGCCCGGCAACCGCATGCCGCTCGCGATGATCCCGGTCGGCGTCCAGGTCCACAACATCGAGCTCACTCCCGGCTCGGGCGGCATGGTCGCCCGCGGCGCGGGCCTCGGAGCCTCGTTCATGGCGCTCGAGGGCGAGTACGCCCAGCTCAAGCTTCCCTCCGGCGAGGTCCGCATGTTCTCCAAGGACTGTCTCGCGACCGTCGGCGCGGCAGGCAATCCCGACCATCGCCTCGTCCGCTGGGGCAAGGCCGGCAGGACCCGCCACCGCGGCCGCAGGCCGGAAGTGCGCGGCAAGGTCATGAACCCGGTCGATCATCCGCACGGCGGCGGCGAAGGCAAGCACCCGATCGGTCTCAAGCACCCGAAGACGCTCTGGGGCAAGCCGGCCCTCGGCGTGAAGACCAGGGATAAGAAGAAGGCGTCGTGGAAACTCATCGTGAAGCGCCGTAAGTGAACCGCCTATGTCTCGAAGCCTCAAGAAAGGACCGGCCATCGACGAAAAGTTGCTGAAGAAGGTCTCCAAGCTCCGCCCCGGCGACAAGACGGTCGTGAAGACCTGGTCGCGCTGGGCGACGATCACGCCGGAGATGGTCGGTTTCACGATCGGCGTCTACAACGGCAAGCTCCACGTCCCCGTGCTCGTGGTCGAGAACATGGTCGGGCACAAGCTCGGCGAGTTCTCCCCGACGAAGAAGTTCGTCAGGCATGGCGGCAAGATGCAGAAGGAGCTCGAGGTCAAGCGCGCCGAGGCCGAAGCGGCCGCCGCGAAGGCGGTGCAGGCGACGGCGGCCCCCGCGGCTCCCAAGAAATAACGCCCTCCTATGGAAGTCATCGCCAAAGCCCGTCACATCCGCATGTCGCCGAAGAAGGTCCGCCTCGTCGTGGACCTCGTCCGCGGCATGGACGTCGACCGCGCCGCCGCGCAGCTCCGGTTTTACCGGAAGGCCGCTGCGGGCCCGGTCCTCAAGCTGCTCCAGTCCGCGATCGCGAACGCCGAGCATAATTTCAAGCTGAACGCCGCCAACCTTTACATCAAGAAAGCCACCGTCGATGGCGGTCCGGTGCTGAAGCGCTGGCGCGCCCGCGCCTTCGGCCGCGCCGCAGGCATCAAGAAGCGGAGCTCCCACATCACGATCGTCCTCGAGGAGCGGTCGGTCGCGGGAACCCCGAAGGAGGTCGCCGCGGCGGTCATGAAGCCCTCCTCCGCCAAGGCTCCGGAAGACAAGTCCGCGGAAGCCGCGGCGAAAAAGGCCCCCGCCAGGAAGGCGGCCCCCAAGGAGAAGAAGCCTGCAGCCAAGAAGACAAAGTAATGACGACCTATGGGAAATAAGATTCATCCGAAAAATTTCCGCCTCGGCGTCATCTACTCCTGGGAGTCGAAGTGGTTCGCGAACAAGCGCGACTTCGCCAAGATGCTGCGCGAGGACATGAAGATCAAGAACTTCCTCCGCGAGAAGCTCAAGGAGTCCGCCGTCGATCACATCGAGGTCGACCGGACGCCCCGCGCGCTCACGGTCACGGTCCACTCCGCCAAGCCCGGCTTCATCATCGGCCGCGGCGGCACCGGCGTGGAAGACCTCAAGAAGTCGCTGCGCGACCTGCTCGCCAGGGGCAAGGAGAAGCTCAACCTGAACCTCAACATCGTCGAGGTCCCGAATCCGTCGCTCTCCGCCGAGATCGTCCTCCAGTCGATGATTTCCGACACCCTGCGCCGCCTGCCGTTCCGCCGCGTGCTCAAGCAGCACCTCGATCGCGTGCAGAAGGCCGGCGCCAAGGGCGTGAAGCTCCAGATGAAGGGCCGCTTGAACGGCGCCGAGATCGCCCGCGAGGAGAAGCTCTCCTGGGGCAGCGTCCCGCTCCACAACCTCCGCGCCGACATCGATTACGCCTACGGTTTCGCCCGCACCCTTTTCGGCACCATCGGCATCAAGGTGTGGATCTATCGCGGCGAGGTGTTCGACAAGGACAAGAAATCCGCCCGGCAGGCCGAGTCCGCAGCCGTCCCGATGGCCAGGCCCATCGCCCGACCGATCGCGCGCCGTCTGCCCGCCCGCCCGGCCGCCAAGCCCGCCGAGAAGAAGGCGTGATGACCCCCTAGCACCCCGCATATGTTGCTTCCCGCAAAAGTGAAATACAGGAAGATGCAGAAGGGCAAACGCCCGGCGAACCTTCGCGTCGCCACGACCAAGACGGAGCTCTCCTTCGGCAGCTACGGGCTCAAGGCCCTCGGCGGCGCCTGGGTGACCTCCCGGCAGATCGAAGCGACGCGCCGCGCGATGACCAGGTTCATCAAGCGCGGCGGCAAGATCTGGATCCGCATCTTCCCCGACAAGCCGATCACGAACCACGGCAACGAGAGCGTCATGGGCGGCGGCAAAGGCGCCGTCGACCACTACGTCGCTCCCGTCAGGCCCGGCACTGTCCTGTTCGAGATGGACGGCGTCACGGAGGAGACGGCCCGCGAAGCCATGCGCCTCGCGGCCTACAAGCTCCCGATGAGGACCCGTTTCATCAAGAAGTAGCGTTGAACCCGTATGAAGATCAGCGAATTGCGCGAAAAAACCGACCTTGAGCTGGACCGCATGCTTGCGGATTCCCGGAACAAGGTGCGCGACCTCCGTTTCAGGGTCACCGCCCGCCAGCTTTCCGACGTCCGCGAGATCCGCGAGGCGAGGAAGGCCATCGCGCAGATCCTGACCCTCAAGCGGTCGCGGCGAAAGGACTAAACCACGTCATTAACGACTCACTATGGCAAAGCAAGAAAAGGCGCAGCGGGTCTACCAAGGCGTGGTCGTCTCCGCGAAGATGAACAAGACGATCGTCGTTCGCATCGACCGCAGGAAGACGAACGAGAAGTACGGCAAGCAGTACCAGGCGTCCTCGAAATTCCACATGCACGACGCCAAGGGGGAGTTCAAGGTCGGCGACATCGTGCGATTCGTCGAGACGCGTCCGCTCTCGAAGACGAAGCGCTGGCGCGCCATCGGTAAGGTAACGCTGAAGTGATATGGTGCAGCATCGCTCAATGCTCGAGGTCGCCGACAACACCGGCGCCAAGAAACTCCAGGTCATCCGCGTGCTCGGCGGCTACCAGAAGCACTACGCCGGCCTCGGCGACATCGTCACCTGCGTGGTGAAGGTCGCGGTGCCGCACAGCACCGTGAAGAAGAGCCAGATCGTCCACGCCGTGATGGTCCGCGTCCGCAAGGAGACGCGCCGCAAGGACGGCACCTACGTCCGTTTCGACGAGAACGCCGCCGTCATCGTCGACAAGAAAACGAAGGAACCGAAGGGCACCCGCATCTTCGGCCCCATCGCCCGCGAGCTTCGCGGCATGGGCTTCACGAAGATCATCTCCCTGGCCCCCGAAGTGGTCTGATCCCATTCCTATGCGCATCAAGAAAGGCGACAACGTGAAAGTGACGAAGGGCAAGGACCGCGGGAAGACCGGCAAGGTGCTCCAGGCGTTCCCCGACGGCCGCAAGGTCGTGGTCGAGGGCGTCAACGCCATGACCAAGCACATGAAGACCCGCAAGCAGGGCGAGAAAGGCCAGAAGATCGAGTTCAACGGCCCGATCAGCGCGGCCAACGTCCTCCTCATCTGCCCTAAGTGCGCCAAGCCGACCCGCGTCGGCACCAAGGTGCTGGACGGCGCCGGCAAGAAGCGGAAGGTCCGCACCTGCAAGAAGTGCAAGGAAGTCATCGAATAGCGCGCCTATGCAAAAGAAACCGCGACTCATGGAGAAGTACGAGAAGGAAGCCGCCCCGCAGCTGATGGCCTCCTTCGGGCTGAAGAACCGCATGGCCGTGCCGAAGCTCGTGAAGGTCGTGCTGAACGTCGGCCTCAAGCAGGGCATCAAGGACCCGAAGTTCGTCGATCACGCCGAGAAGATCCTCACCAAGATCAGCGGCCAGAAGCCGGTGAAGACCCTCGCGAAGAAGTCCATCTCCAACTTCAAGATCCGGCAGGGGATGGTCGTAGGCATGATGGTCACGATGCGCGGCCGCCGCATGTATGACTTCGTGGACAAGCTCGTCAACGTCACGCTGCCCCGCGTCCGCGACTTCCGCGGCCTTTCGCCGAAGACGATGGACCACCACGGCAACATGACGACGGGCTTCAAGGAGTTCCTCGCGTTCCCGGAGGTCAAGGCGGAGGACACCGATTACGTCCACGGGCTCGAGATCACCGTCGTCACGACGGCCAAGAGCAAGGATAAGGGCCTCGCCCTCCTCAGGGCCGTCGGCTTTCCGATTAACGAGAAATAAGCGCTATGGCTACCGAAGCACAGATCGCAAAATCCAAGAAGAAGCCGAAGTTCTCGTCCCGGATCGTCCGGCGCTGCTGGCGCTGCGGCCGACAGCACGGGTACATGCGCGATTTCGAGTTATGCAGGATCTGCTTCCGCGAGCTCGCGCGGCGCGGCGAGATCCCCGGGGTGAGGAAGTCCTCCTGGTAAACGCACTGCCGTATGATCACCGACCCCATCTCCGACATGCTCACCAGGATCCGCAACGCCGCCGCGGTCAAGAAGACCGAGGTGCGGATTCCGTATTCGAAGCTCAAGCTCGCCATCGCGAAGATCCTCGCGCAGGAGGGTTACGTTTCCTCCATCGAGAAGATCGGCACCGGACACGGCGAGCTCCGCGTCACGCTCCGTTACGAAGGCGGCGAGGCCGTCATCCAGAACCTGAAGCGCGTCTCGAAGCCCGGCCACCGCTCCTACGCGGGGTACGGCGACCTCCCGCGCGTGCTTTCGGACCATGGCATCGCCATCGTCTCGACGTCGCAGGGCATCATGACGAACAAGGAGGCGCGCAAGCGCAAGCTCGGCGGCGAAGTGCTCTGTGAAGTCTTTTAGCCGCACATCCCTATGTCCAGAGTCGGAAAAAAACCGCTGGCGATACCTGACAAAGTCGACGTGAAGGTCGACGGCAGCACGGTCGCCGTGAAGGGCCCGAAGGGCCAGCTTTCGCTCACGCTCGACCCGCGCGTGAAGGTCTCCATCGAAGGCAAAGAGCTCAACGTGACGGTCAACGACACGGAGAACGTCAAGCAGCGCGCGCTGTGGGGCCTCTCCCGCCGCCTCATCGAGAACATGACGGTCGGCGTCACCAAGGGCTACGAGAAGAAACTCGAGATCAACGGCGTCGGCTTCAAGGCCGCCGTCTCGGGCAAGAGCCTCAAGCTCAACGTCGGCTTCTCGCACGATGTCGACTTCCCGATCCCGGAAGGCCTCTCGATCACGGTCGAGAAGAACATCATCACGGTCTCGGGCATCGACAAGCAGTTCGTCGGCGAGATCGCCTCGCAGATCCGCCGCGTCAAGAAGCCGGAACCCTACAAGGGCAAGGGCATCAAGTACGTCGACGAGCAGATTCACCGCAAGGCGGGCAAGGCCGCGAAAGCCGGATCGGCCGCGTAACGCTCCACGACTATGATCGACCGCAACATCAAGAAAAACCTCGCTAGGCTCCGCAGGCAGCGCCGCGTCAGGGCCAAGGTCAAGGGGACGGCCGAACGGCCGCGCCTCTCGGTCTTCCGTAGCGCCGCGCACATCTACGCGCAGCTGATCGATGACGTCTCCGGAAAGACGCTGGCTTCGGCGAGCGACATGACCATCGGCAAGAAGGAGAAGGACGCCCTCAAGAAGGGCGAGGGCGAGCGGAAGGCCAAGGTGGCCGTCGCCTTCGCGGTGGGCAGGCAGATCGCGGACGCCGCCAAGAAGAAGGGCGTCGCGGCCGCCGTCTTCGACCGCAACGGCTTCGCTTACACCGGCCGCATCGCCTCGCTCGCCGACGGCGCGCGGGAGAACGGCCTGAAGTTCTAACCCCACGACTATGGCAAGACCAGATGGCGGCCGCCGCCGCGGGAAATTCGAAGACAAGGAGTTCGACCAGCGCATCCTCGAGCTCGCGCGCGTCACGCGCGTGACCAAGGGCGGCAAGCGCATGCGCTTCCGGGCCTGCGTCATCATCGGCGACCGCAAGGGCCGCGTCGGTTTCGGCATCGCCAAGGGCCTCGACGTCCAGCAGTCGGTGCAGAAGGCGGCCACCCAGGCCAAGAAGCACCTTCTGACCGTCCCCATGTCCCAGGAGACCATCCCGCACGCGGTGCACATGAAGTTCGCCGCCGCCAGGCTCATCCTGATGCCGGCCCCGAAGGGCACCGGTATCAAGGCGGGTGGCGCGGTCCGCGTGGTGCTCGAGCTCGCCGGCGTGCCGAACGCTTCCGCGAAGATCCTCGGCTCCGGCAACAAGATCAACAACACCAAGGCGACCATCGCGGCCCTCAAGAAGCTCAAGCTCGCCAAGAAGCAGGAGAAGGCTCCTGTCGCCGAGGCTGCCGCGTAACCCCACCGCTATGTCACTTTCGATGCACACGCTCAAACCGGCCAAGGGCGCGAAGCGCCAACCGAAGCGCGTCGGGCGCGGCGGCGGCTCCGGCAAGGGCACGACCGCCGGCCGCGGCGGCAAGGGCCAGACGGCCCGCACCGGCGGCCGCAACAAGCTCAAGCTCCTCGGCATGCGCCATCTCATGCTCCAGACGCCGAAGCTCCGCGGTTTCAAGAGCCACCATGCCAAGCCGGAGCTCCTGAACCTCGGCCAGCTCGGGTCCGCCTTCCAGAGCGGCGAGACGGTCAGCCCCGTCACGCTCGCCAAGAAGCGGCTTGTCCCGTCCGCGTCCAGCCGCGTGAAGATCGTCGCCGACGGCAGCCTCAAGAAGAAGCTCATCGTGAAGGGATGCGCCGTCTCGGATGGCGCCAAGGAGAAGATCGCCGCCGCCGGTGGCGAGGTCCGCGCGTAAGCGCGAAGTGTACAGCGCGCGGCGAGCGGCTATAATGCCTGTCGTGCCTGTATCCTGAATCCTGCCCCCCTTGTCCGCTCCGCTATGATGAAAGTCATTCGTCAAATCTGGAAGACGCCTGAACTGCGGAACAGCATCCTGTTCACGATCGCCATGCTCGTGGTGTTCCGCTTCGCCTCGCACATCCCCGTTCCGGGCGTGAACGCGGCGAACCTCCGCGCCTTCTTCGCGCAGAACCAGGTGCTCGGCCTCGTGAACCTCTTCTCGGGCGGCGCGCTCGGCAACTTCTCGGTCGTGGCGCTCGGCGTCGGCCCGTACATCACCGCTTCCATCAACTTCCAGCTGCTCTCGATGATCATCCCGAGCCTCGAGGAGATGCAGAAGGAAGGGGAGGCCGGCCAGCAAAGGATCAACCAATACACCCGCATCGCGACCGTGCCGCTCGCCATGCTCCAGGCCTACGGCATGATCACGCTCCTGCGGCAGTCGCAGCAGCCGATCATCGGCGCCCTCTCGCCGTTCGATTACGCTGGCATCCTCGTCACCATGACCGCCGGCACGCTGCTCCTCATGTGGATCGGCGAGCTCATCTCCGAACGCAAGATCGGCAACGGCGTCTCGATCATCATCTTCGCCGGCATCATCGCCAACCTTCCGATCGCGCTCCAGCAGGCGATCCTGACCTTCGACAGCACGCAGGTCATCAACCTGGTCGCCTATGCCATCATCGGCATCATCACGGTCGCTGGCGTGGTCTTCATCACCGAAGGCCAGCGCAACGTGCCCGTGGTCTACGCCAAGCGGATGCGCGGCACCCGGCTCATGGGCGGCCAGGAGACCTACCTCCCGCTCCGCGCCAACATGGCCGGCGTGATCCCGATCATCTTCGCGGTGTCGATCATCCTTTTCCCGTCGATGGTCGCCCAGCTGTTCATCCACGCGAAGACCGCGTGGGTCGCCGCCGCCGCGCAGAGGACCATCGGTCTCCTGCAGGACCAGATCGTCTACGGCGTCAGCTTCTTCATCTTGGTGTTCGTCTTCACCTACTTCTACACGGCCGTCGTGTTCCACCCGGACCGCGTCGCCGAGAACCTCCAGAAGCAGGGCGGCTACATTCCGGGCATCCGCCCCGGCCGGCCGACCGCCGAATACCTGATGAAGACCGTGAACCGCATCATGCCCGCCGGCGCGTTCTTCCTCGCCGTCATCGCGGTGCTCCCGATCGCCATCCAGAACCTGACCGGCACGCGTTCGCTCGCCGTGGGCGGCACGGGGCTGCTGATCGTCGTGAGCGTCGTCATCGAGATCGTCTCGCAGGTGAACGCGCAGCTGACGATGAGAGAATACGAAATGTTGTAGGACGAGAGGAAAAGAGAAAAAGGGGTCCACGAGGGCCTCTTTTTTGTCATTCCGGCGGAAGCCGGAATCCAGAAAAGGGATGTCATTCCGGGCTTGACCCGGAATCCAGAAATCAAGCCGGCCCCGCCGTGCATGCCGTCGGCGACCTGGTCGGCAGCCGCCGACCAAGGAACACGGTCGCCTTGCGGCACGCCCGGCGCGGCCTACCTGCGGCGTGGACCGGTCGTTCTCGCAGCTTTAGGGCAGCCATGCGCTCGGCCCGCGGAGGCGGCGAACAACGCCGCCTGGCCTCGCGAAAGGAAGACATCTCGTCCGCAGGGAACAATTTATTGTCATTCCGGGCTTGACCCGGAATCCAGAAATCAAGCCGGCCCCGCCGTGCATG
>JAVHQX010000138.1:0-10150 GCA_036171355.1 Patescibacteria group bacterium
TTGTGGCGATCGATCCGGATACCCTCGTTCCCGCGAAGAAATGCCGCGTCGGCTTCGTGACCGGCGCGTCGCTGGAGCCGTCCGAGTTCTTCGACGCTGCCATCGTCCATGCCACTTTCGACGTGAAGACCGACCGCGACACGGCAGTGCTCAAGGTCGGCCAGAAGATCGGACCGGGCGCCGCCTCGCTGCCGACGGCCGTCCTGGAGACGAACGAGTTCGTCGTGCCGGGCGACGCCATCACGGCGTACGGCTTTCCGAGCGGCGGGTCCGTCCAGACGGCGGCGGGCAAGATCCTGGGGTACAGCCGCGGCACGCTGCGCGCCGATGCGCCGATCACGCCGGGGTATTCCGGAGGGCCGGCCGTCGATGCCGCGGGCCGCCTCGTCGGGGTCGCCGAGCGGGTGACTTACGAGATCGACGAGACGACCGGCCAGCAGAAGGTGATCGATTACGAGCTTTCCGACATCCTGGCGGTGATCGGATGGCTGGACGCTTTCGGCCCCAAGGAACATGACAAGTACCTCGTGCACGCGGATCCCGCCCGGTTCGATGGCGCGCCGTTCGTCATTCGCGACGAGGGTCTCGGCTGCGCCCATGTCGTCCGCACCCAGGACTCGTCCACGTTGTACTGCCTGCTCGACGGTCCCTACCGGCTCGTCTTTCCCACCGAGAAGGCGTTTTTCTCGTGGTTCCCCGATTTCACAAGCGTCGTCTATGTCGCCGCGTCGAACCTCGCGGATTACCGGCTCGCCGGCAACGTCACCATGAAGGCCGGTTCCTTGGTGAAGATCCAGACGGATTCCAAGGTCTACGTCGTCACCGACAGCCTCGGAACGCTGCGCTGGGTACAGACCGAGGACCGCGCGCGCGAACTGTTCGGGGACGCATGGGCAACGAAGGTTTCCGACGTGCCCGTCGAGTTTTTCGCGAATTACCGCGTAGGGGAGCCGGTGGAGTGAGGAGTCGGAGACGGGAGATCGAAGAAAGAAGATCGGAGAGCGAAGAGGGTGGTGGCGGAACATCCTGCAGCTCCGTCTCCGGTCTTCCGTCTCCAGTCTCCCGTCCTCCGTCCGCAGGTGTCCCGTTTGCGGTATTTACGGTAGAATGTCATCATCATTGTCGACACCATATGATTGCCACACCACATCAGGGAGTCCCGCACATCACGTGCGAGCATCTCCTCAAGCTGCACGGCAAGGAGAAGAAAGAGCACGTCGTGCTCGACCTTCGCGACAGGCTCGAGTTCGAGGCCGGGCACATCAAGGACTCGCTGAACATCCCGAAGCGGGAACTCGAAACGAACATCGAAAGTCTCTTGCCGCAAAAGGACACGCGGGTGATCGTCATCGTCGGTCCGACCAACGAAGGGGACATCTCCTCGATTCACGCCTCGCTCGATGTCCTGGGGTACAAGAACGTCGAGTTCCTCGCCGGCGGTTTCGACCGGTGGTGCGAGATCGCGCCGCTCGAGATCGAGCCCGATCTCCTCGATGCGACGCCCGAGGAGAAGGGATTCACCGGCCACGAGCCCGGCGAGGAAGACCTGAATCCCCACGCGGAGGAAGACGAACCGATCCTGTGACGAGCGCCCTTGGGGGCGCGAGAAGCAATAGAGATAAAGCAGTAAAGCCGTAAAGACGTCATTTGTCGCGTGACTTTATCTCTTTGCCACTTTATTTCTTTCTCGCTCGTGCGTTTCCGTTCCGCCATCTTTCTGTTCCTGGTGCTGCTCTGGGCGCAGCTCTCGCTCGTCGCCATGGCGGTCGTGTGGGGGCATGCGTTCATCGCGGCGTTCACGGCGCTGTTCTCGCTCGCGGCGGGCGCGTTCTTCGCGACCACGGCGTATTCGGTGCTTTTCGGCGCGCCCTACGTGCCGATCGACCATGATCGCGTCGACGCCATGCTTGAGCTCGCCGGCGTGAAGCCCGGGGAGAAGGTCGTCGACCTCGGGTCCGGCGACGGGCGCATCGTCGTCGCCGCGGCCAAGGCGGGCGCGATTGCCGAGGGCTGGGAGATCAATCCGTACCTCTGGCTCATCTCGCTCTGGAACATCAGCCGCGCGGGCGTCGGCGCCCGGGCTCGGGTGCATCTCGGCACGTACTGGTCGGAGCGGTTCGAGGACGCTGACGTCGTGACGCTCTTCCTCATCACGATGCAGATGGACCGCATGGAACGGAAGCTCCGCGAGGAACTCCGTCCGGGTAGCCGCGTCGCGTCGTACGCGTTCACGTTCCCGCGTTGGCCGCACGAGGGGAAGCTCAGGGGCGTTTACCTGTACCGGCAGGGCGGCAAATGACGCGCGCGAAGCGGACTTTGTCCGGCACCCTTGACAAAACCGTCGGAATTTGCTAGCGTTACTCTGCGTGCCGCACGAAGTCGAACGACCTCCGAAAGGCCGTTTTTTTGTCTCTATGGAGCCCAAAAACGGCATTTTTTGTTTTCGGGAAAATTGAGAAAAAGGCCGAAAAATGGTACGATATATTCCATGAGCGACGAGAAAGAAGCCCATCCGCACCAGGGTTTGGATTACCTGAGCGAGCTGCCCCAGGCGCGTCCGCACATCCATGAGACCCGGAAATTCCCCGAGGGCTTCCTTTGGGGTTCGGCGACGTCGTCGCACCAGGTCGAGGGCGGCAACGCGAACAACGAGTGGTGGGATTGGGAGAAGGTGCCGGGGCACATCCTTGATGGCACCGTGTCGGGGCGCGCCTGCGAATCGTACTCGCGATACGACGAGGATCTCGACCTCGCGGAGGCACTTCACCAGAACGCGCATCGCCTCTCGATCGAGTGGAGCCGCATCGAGCCCGAGGAGGGCAAGTGGGATATGGACGAGGTCGTCCATTACCGGCGCGTGCTCGAGGCCGTGAAGGCCCGCGGCATGAAGGTCATGCTGACCGTCTGGCATTTCACGCTGCCGAAATGGTTCGCCGCCAAGGGCGGCTGGGAATCAGGCGAGTCGCTCCGCCTCTTCGAACGCTACGCCGCGTTCCTCGCCGCGGAGTACGGCGACCTGGTCGATTTCTGGATCACCATCAACGAGCCGATGGTCTATCTCGCGCAGTCGTACGGCGCGGGCGTCTGGCCGCCAGGCAAGCGGAATCCCGTCACGAACGTCCATGTCTTCAGCAAGCTCTGCCTCGCGCACAAGGCGGCGTACAGGGCCATCCATCGGACGCTCGACTGGCGCGCGAAGGCCGGCCTCTCCGGCCCGGTCACGGTCGGCATCGCCCAGAACGTCATCACGTTCGAGCCGTACCGCAAGCAGTCGTTCGTCGATGACGTCTTCGTCTGGTTCGCGGACAAGATGTTCAACCGGCAGTTCTTCATCTGGACCTGGGGCGCGCACGATTTCATCGGCATCAATTATTACTTCCATTACCGCCTCAAGTACGTGCCGACGAAGATCGCGCAGCTGTTCTACGAAGTGCATACCGAGAACCGCGAAGTGAGCGACCTCGGCTGGGAAATCAATCCGTCCGGCATCTTCGACGCCATCATCTCGATGAGCCGGTACAAGAAGCCGATCATCATCACCGAGCACGGGGTCGCCAACGCCGACGACGGCAAGCGGCCGCGCATCATCGTGGCGGCGCTCAAGGAGGTCTACCACGCCATCAGGTCGGGCGTGGACGTCCGCGGGTACTTCCACTGGTCCCTCATCGACAACTTCGAATGGGAGAAGGGGTATTCCGGGCGGTTCGGGCTCGTGGCGATCGACTACCTGACGATGAAACGCACGCCGCGCCGGAGCGCCTACGTGTACGCCGACATCTGCAAGGAGAACGGCATCCCGCATTCGCTGCTCAGGTTCATGGGACACGGCGTCAGGTGGTGACCTGCCGGCCACTTCGGGTACGTCGCTCGCGATCTGGAAACGGTCGCTCCGCGGCGTACCCTGCGTGGGCTGCCTCGGCGTTGATTCCGCGTCGCCCGCTTCGTTGGCAGCAGCTCGACGGGATTAAAAAGGGGGAAGGGAACAAGGAGGCGAATTTCCGCTTTTTAATTTTCCTTGCTAGGCTTCTCGCATATGGAAAAGCCCGCGGAAAAGCAGGTTGAACTGAAAGACCGATGCCAGAGCTGCGGCATGCCGCTCAGGATCGGCATCCCCATGGACGCCACGTTCCTCGGCACGGCGGCGGACGGCTCGCCGGCGCAGGAGTATTGCAAGTTCTGCTATCAGAACGGCGCGTTCGTCGAACCGGCGCTCACGATGCAGGGCATGGTCGAGAAGTCGGTGAGCCACATGACCCGCGTGATGCATCTCCCTCCGGAGAAGGCCAAGGAGCTGTCGACTGCGGTGATACCGAAACTCGGGCGATGGCAGAAGCAGGATCCCACGTCGGCTGCCTGAACGGAAAAAGAAAAAACCGGCCCGAGAGGGCCGGTTTTGTTATCGTTTCCAGAGGGTCATCGGCATGCCGTCCTTGGGACGGAGGGTCATCGACGGTTCCGGTTCCGGCGGGCGGGCGCGGGCGAAACCGAGGCGCCACTCGCGGCAGACCGTCGCCAGGATGATCGTCGCTTCCATGAGGGCGAACTCGTTGCCGATGCACTGCCGGGGACCGGCGGCGAACGGCACGTACGCCGTGCGCGGCCGGCCCGCCGCGTTCGCCTCCGAGAACCGCTTCGGATCGAAGTGTTCGGGATCCGGCCAGTACGCCGGATCGCGGTGGATCGTGTAGGGGCAGACGAAGACCGTCTTGCCCGCCGGCACGCGCCAGCCGCTCGGCAGGACGTCGTCCTCGCGCGCGGTGCGGGCGAAGAGCCAGACGGGCGGGTAGAGGCGCATCGCCTCCATGACCGTCCAGCGGCAGAGCTGCAGGCGTTTGAGCGACTCGAAGGTCGGATCGCCGTGCGCCAGCCAGGCAGCGTCGGCTTCCCGCCAGACGCGGGCCGCGACGTCGCGGTGCATGGCGAGCAGATGGAACGTCCAGGCAGCGCGTTCGAGGTCGTCTCGTGCCCCGCGAGGAGCATGGTCATGGCCTCGTCGCGCAGCTGCTTGCCGGTCATCCGCTCGCCGGTCTCTGCATCCTCGGCTTCCATGAACATGGAGAGGAGGTCGCCGCGGTCGCCGCCGTGCTCCCGCCGCTCCGCGATGATGTGGGCGACGAGGCCGTCGAGGACGCGCATCGCCCGGTCGAACCGGATGTTCGAGGGCGTGGGCAGGGACGGGAGGAAGAACAGCTTCTGGAACCTCGCGTTCGTGACCTCGAGCGCCGTGCCGAGGGCCGAGGAGACGTCGCCCGCCGATGAGGCGAGGTCGCGGCCCATCATGGTGAGGCCGATCACGCGGAGCGTGAGCCGGCTCATCGCTTCCGAAACGCCGATTCCGTCGCCGTCGCGCCACATGCCGATCTCCTGCCGTACCGCGAGCGTCATCGTATCCGCTATCGCGGCGAGCCGCGTGCGGTGGAACGCCGGCTGGGCCGGCTTCCGCTGCCGCCGCCAGAACTCACCGTCGCTCGTGAGCAGGCCGTCGCCGACGATCGGCTTGATGCGGACCGTCAGCCGAGCCTTCGGGTAGTTGGCGTAGTTGTCGATCAGCGCGCGTTTCACGTCGTCCGCGCGGTTCAGGAGCCAGATCTTCTCCACGAGCGAGAGCTGCGCCACGCCGCCGTAGTCGCGCGACGCGCGCATCAGGAGCCCGAGGGGGCCGCGCTTCATGTCGGGGGAAGGTTCCCGAGGATGAGCGAACCCCTGGGTCCGGGAGGCACAGGGGAACCGTTCCGCAAGGCCGTCGCCGTTTTCTGCATCGTCCTTCTCCTGCCGTGCTGCGGGTTTTCCGTTGAAAGGAGCCTTTCGTGCATGGCCCGGAACCGTACCGGGACGCTTTTTCGTACCACGGGACGCGCGTCCGGGCAACCCTCGCGTCCCTAAAGAAAATCCCCTCCGGTCAGGAGGGGAGGACGATCATGAGATGGCTGCCGCAGAGCGCGAGCGCGACCTGCCAGACGAGCACGATGCCGTAGACCGTCGAGACGCCGATGAGCCCGTACCAGGCGAGCCGGCGACGGCGCGCCAGCGCCGCGAGCGCGAGGCCGAGTCCGCCGGCCAAGAGCATCTTCATGCCGATGAAGTACGCCACTCCGTAGGACAGGGCGAACGCCATGATGGGGTTCAGCTCGACGGCGCCGGCGCGGACCGCGTCGATCGTCGCGTGCGCGTCGAAAGCGTTGCTGGCGAGCAGGAGCGCGTAAAGGAGGACGATGAGGCGGATGCGCGGGGGCGTCCATCGCCCCCCGGTTTTTTGACCGGTCACGTTGCACCTCTTCTATTCCATCGCGGGACAGGGCTTGGAAAGGCCTGCATGCACCGTGCCACATGGGCTGGCCCTGTAAAGTCCGCCTGGGGATGCGCGTCCGCCTCCGTGTGGTATGCTTCACGCGTTATGAAGATCACCTTCTTCGGCGCGGCCCGCGAAGTGACGGGTTCGTGCGAACTCATCGAGACGCCGACGACGAGGGTGCTCGTGGATTGCGGCCTGTTCCAGGGCAACGGCAGTTCCTACGAGCGGAACCTCGCGCCGTTCCCATTCGAACCGTCGTCGCTCGACGCGGTCATCGTGACCCACGCGCACATCGACCACATCGGCCGCCTGCCGAAGCTCGTGAAGGAGGGATTCTCCGGCCGCGTGTTCGCCACGCATCCGACGCGCCTGTTGTCCCGGCTCATGTGGCAGGACGCGGCGCACGTCATGAAGGACGAGGCGCGGCGCTACAAGCGGCTGCCCATCTACCTCCCGAAGGACATCGGGCCGGCCTACGACTTGGTCCACGGGATCCCGTACGACACGACCGTCCGCGTCTCCAACGATTTCTCCTTCCGGTTCCGCGAATCCGGCCACATCTTCGGCTCGGCGTTCCTCGAGGCCGACGTCTACGGCACGCGCCTGGTCTGTTCCGGCGACCTCGGCAACGACTACGTGCCGATCCTCCGCCCGACGGCGCGCATCGTGCAGGGCGACGTCATCGTCATGGAATCGACCTACGGCGACCGCGTCCACGAGAATCCGAAGGAGCGCATGGAGCGGCTCAAGGAGGCGGTCATCGCCAACGCGAAGCGGAAGGGGACGCTGCTCATCCCCGCGTTCTCGCTCGAGCGCGCGCAGGAGATCCTGTACGAGCTCAACAAGCTGGTCGAGTCGAAGCAGGTCCCGGCCGTGCCGACCTTCCTCGACAGCCCGCTCGCGATCAAGGCGCTGCCGATTTATCACCAGTTCTCCGAGTACTACGACCAGGAGGCGAAGGAGTTCAACGCCTCGGGCGACGACTTCTTCAAGTTCCCGGGCCTGCAGATCACGAAGAAGCCGGAGGAGTCGCGGGCCATCATCGGCGTGCCGAAGCCGAAGATCGTCATCGCGGGGAGCGGCATGATGCACGGCGGACGCATCATGCATCACCTCGTCGACTATCTGCACGATCCCGACACGACCGTGCTCGTCGTCGGCTACCAGTCGGCGGGCACCGTCGGCCGGTCCATCAGCGAGGGCGCGAAGACCGTGCGCATCGACCATCAGGAGATCGAGGTGCACGCGAAGGTGGACATCATCGGCGCGTATTCCGCGCACGCGGACCAGGTGAAGCTGCTCAAGTGGGTGTCGAGCGCGCGCAAATTGCCGAAGAAGGTTTACTTGAACCACGGCGAGCCCCACGCGTCGGAGGCGCTCGCGCAGAAGATCCGCGACCAGTTCGCGGTCGACGTGGCCATACCGGCGCTCGGCGACAGCTTCACGCATCCCTGACCGTATGGCGGAAGGACGCGGCGGGTCGGAACGCCTGTACGAATGCAAGGAATGCGGCATGCACTACCGCGACGCGGCGCTCGCGAAGCGCTGCGAAGCGTGGTGCCGCGCGCACCGCAGTTGCAATCTCGAGATCGTGAAGTACGCGGTCGAGAACGAGCGGAAGGCCGGTTGACGGACGCCTGCCGCTCCGTTACGTTCCTCCGATGGATTTCCAGTTGACGTCGACATACGAACCGAAAGGCGACCAGCCCGAGGCCATCCGCCTGCTCACGGAAGGCGTCCGGTCGGGTTTGCGCTACCAGACGCTCCTCGGCGCGACAGGCACGGGCAAGACCTTCACGATGGCCAACCTCATCGCGAACGTGAAGAAGCCGACGCTGGTCATCGCGCACAACAAGACGCTCGCCGCGCAGCTGTGCAACGAGTTCCGCGAGTTCTTCCCGAAGAACGCGGTCGAATATTTCGTGTCCTATTACGACTACTACCAGCCGGAGGCGTACCTGCCGACCTCGGACACCTACATCGAGAAGGAGGCGATGATCAACCAGGAGATCGACCGGCTCCGCCACAGCGCGACCCAGGCGCTCCTCACGCGCCAGGACGTCGTCATCGTCGCGTCCGTCTCGTGCATCTACGGCCTCGGGGCGCCGGAGTTCTACGAGAAGAACAACCTCCGCCTCGTCGTCGGCCAGAAACTCGTCAGGAACGACGCCATCCGCAGCCTCGTCTCGATGCAGTTCGAGCGAACGACCTCGGATCTCCTCCGCGGCACGTTCCGTTCGCACGGCGACGTGCTCGAGGTCATGCCCGCGAACGAGGAGATCGTGGTGCGCGTGGACATGCCCGGCCAGGTGATCAAGGCCATCACGCGGATCGATCCGGTGACGCGCAAGATCCGCGAGAAGAAGGACGACGTCTGGATATTCCCGGCGAAGCATTTCATCACCTCGGGTCCCGAGCGGCTGCGCGCGCTCGAAGCCATCAAGGCCGAACTCAAGGAACGGCTGGATCTTTTCACGAGGACCGGGAAGCTCCTCGAGGCCGAGCGGCTTGAGCGCCGCACGAACTTCGACATGGCGATGCTCCGCGAGGTCGGTTACTGCCACGGCATCGAGAACTACTCGCGGCACCTCTCCGGCCGCGCGGCCGGCGAACCGCCGGATACGCTCCTCGCGTACTTCCCGGACGACTTCCTCGTCCTCATCGACGAATCCCACGTCACCGTCCCGCAGGTGCGGGGCATGTTCAACGGCGACGCCGCGCGCAAGAAGACGCTCATCGAGTACGGCTTCCGACTCCCGTCGGCCGCCGACAACCGCCCCCTGACCTTCAAGGAGTTCGAGGAGCGCGTGCCGCAGGCGGTGTTCGTTTCCGCGACGCCGGGGCCGTTCGAGTACAAGGAATCGAAGCGCATGGTCGAGCAGGTCATCCGTCCGACCGGCCTCGTCGACCCGAAGATCACCGTCGCGCCGGTGACGGAGAAGGACGGGCAGAAGGGCCAGATCGACGACCTCATCGGCCGCATCGACGCGCGCGCGAAGAAAGGCGAGCGCGTGCTCGTGACGACGCTCACGAAGAAGATGGCGGAGGACCTCACGGATTTCCTCGCGGAAAAGAAGTTCAAGGTCGCTTATATGCACAGCGACATCGACACCATCGAGCGTGTCAAGACGCTCACCGCGTTCCGCAGGGGGACGTACGACGTCCTCGTCGGCGTGAACCTGCTGCGCGAGGGCCTCGACCTGCCGGAGGTCACGCTCGTCGCCATCCTCGACGCGGACAAAGAAGGCTTTCTCCGCAGCGAGACCTCGCTCATCCAGACAATCGGCCGCGCCGCCCGCAACGTCCTCGGCGAGGTGGTGTTGTACGCCGATGAGATCACCGGTTCCATGAAGCGGGCGATGGGGGAGACGGAACGTCGCCGCGCCAAGCAGATCGCCTACAACGAGGTGCACGGCATCACGCCGAAGACCATCGAGAAGGCTGTGAAGGACATCATGGAGGGCATCATCAAGGGCGACGAGAGGAAGGCCAAGGGTCTGCTCGCCCTCGAACTGAAGGCCGAGACGAAGGACGTCGCAGAGGTCATCGCCGAGAAGGAAAAGCAGATGCGGCAGGCGGCCAAGGACCTGGAGTTCGAACTCGCGGCGCTCCTGCGCGACGAGATCAACGCCTTGAGGAAGATGGATGCGAAGAAGGCGGGGAGGACCGAGGCGAAGAAGTTCAAGAAGCGGTTCTGAGATCAAGCCGCCGATGCGGGAGCCGCCGCCGGCGACCTGGAAACGGTCGCCTTGCGGCAGCCCCCGCATCGGCTTCGGTCGGCGAGACGCGCTTCATGAAAGGAGATGGGGGATGGAAATCCGGCCTGCGGGCCGGATTTCTCGAAGGCCGCCTTCAAAT
>JAVHQX010000139.1:0-10134 GCA_036171355.1 Patescibacteria group bacterium
TTGAAGACCGGGCCGCCGGCCGTGGCGAAGAATTCGCAGGTGAGGATGCCGATATGGCCGAGATCGTCGGCGATCCGGCGAGCCAGCGCGATCGCTTCGTCGGCCTGCGCCAGGATCGCTGCGCGCGCCGGGACGGACGGCTTCTCCGCGACGCGGAGGGGGAAAGAACGTCCGACGGAAGATAGCACGGCGGCGCGCCTCAAGCAAGGCTCCGGGGCCCGCTGTACGCCCATGGGACGGAAAGGTATGATTCGGTGCATACCGACGATCACTATGCCTCCCGCCATCAGCGCCCGCGCCAAGAACGTCATCGCCTCTCCGATCCGCAAGTACGTCCCGCTCATCAAGGCCGCGGAAGAGACGGGCGTAAAATTCATCAAACTGCACATCGGCGACCCCGACCTCGACGCGCCGCCGCAGATTCTCCGCGCCATCAGGAACTATAGCGCGAAGACGCTGCCCTACGCGCCGTCATCCGGTCTTCCGGACCACGTCGCGGCATGGCAGGCCTATTATAAGAAGCTCGGCGTGGCTATCGCTCCCGCGGATTTCGTGCCGACCGCCGGCTGCGCCGAGGCCATCCAGATGGCGATGATGGCCGTCGCCGATCCCGGCGACGACATCCTCTGCTTCGAGCCGCTCTACACGGGCTTCAAGGCCGCGGCGCGGATGTTCGGCGTCAACCTGGCGCCGGTGACGCTCGACATCGCCGACAATTTCGCGCTCCCCGCCGCGGAGGAGATCGAAAAACGGGTGACGCCGAAGACCAAGGCGATGATCGTCATCAATCCCGACAACCCGACGGGCAAGGCTTGGCGCAAGGAGGAACTCGAGGCGGTGCTGGCCATCGCCGAACGCAAGAACCTCTTCGTCATCGCCGACGAGACCTACCGCGAGATCGTCTTCAGGGGGAAACCGTCGACCATGCTCTCGTTCCCGCGCCATCGCGAGCGCGTCATCGTCGTCGACAGCCTCTCGAAACGGTTCTCGGTCCCCGGCGCGCGCATGGGCTGCGTGGTGTCATTCAACCCCGACGTGTCGGGCGCGGTCCTCAAGTTCGCCATGGCGCGCCTCTCGACGCCGACCATTGAACAGCTCGCGGTCGCGCCGCTTTTGCGCAAACCCGAGGCCTACGTGAAGAAGGTCGTGGCCGAATACAAGGCGCGTCGCGACGCGGCCGTCGAAGCGCTCGCGAAGATCCCGGGCGTCGTCTGCGGACGGCCCGAAGGCGCATTCTACGTCGTCGCCCGGCTGCCGCTCGCCGACGCGGACGCGTTCGTCCGTTACCTCATCAAGGATTTCCGCAGGGACGGCGAGTCCGTCACCGTGACGCCCATCAAGGACTTCTACGCTTCGTCGGGCCGCGGCGCGGACGAGATCAGGATCGCGCTGGTGCGGCCGCCTGCCATCATCAGGAAAGGCATCGGGCTGCTGGCGGAGGCGCTGGCGGAGTTCAAGGGTAAAAAAGTGAGAGAGTGAGAGAGCGCCGAAGGTGAGATATGGAAATGAATCCACTGCTCAAGGTCTTCGTGAACTCGCCGCTTTGGGCGGGGCTTCTTGAACGATGGTTCCTCCCGCCACTGCTCGCCGCGCTGCCGAAGGATCCTGCGCGCATCCTCGAGATCGGCTGCGGGCGCGGCGACACCACGCGGCTGCTGCTTACGCAGTTCCCTTCCGCGCGCATCGTCGCCACGGATTTCGACGGCGCGCAGGTCGCGCTGGCGTCGCGGCGCGTCGCAAGCCCGCGGCTCGAGATCCGGCAGGCGGACGCGACCGCGTTGCCGTTCCCGGACGGCGCGTTCGACCTCGTCGTCGAATTCAACACCTTCCATCACGTCGCCAGCTGGACGGCCGCGCTCGGTGAATGCGGCCGCGTGCTGCGCCCCGGCGGGACGTTCGCCGCGATGGACGAGACCCGCATGCTGTTCAATCCCCTCTTTCGCGCGTTCGATCGGCCGGAGTCGCTCTTCACGAAGGAAGAGTGCCTTTCCGCCGCCGGCGCGGCCGGCTTCGTGCTCGAAAAGGATGTCGGCACGCGCCGCATTATCCGCGCCGTGTTCGCGAAGAAATGAAAAAAGGACGCAAGGCGGTCCTTTTCAGTATGCGGGCTTCGGCTTCACGGCCGCGCCCCACGTGGCGAAGTAGAGGTCGAGATACTCGCGTATCTCCACGGCCGACGCCGCCATGATGGCCCGGATGGGGCCGCTGGTGTCGCTCTGCGCCAAGACGCTCCCGCTCGGGGAGAAGCTCGACGAAAAAGGCTGCCGGCTCGTGCTGGTCGCCTGATGCGGTCCGCGCTGCGGGCCGTTTTCTTTTTCGCCGCCGCATGGTAGAACGGCAGCACGCAAAAACGGTCTTTTCACGAAAGGAGGCAGTCATGTGCGCAATCGCCGGCGCGTTCAACGTGCCGAACGCATCGTACGTCATCTCGCTCATGCTCAAGGCGATGCAGCATCGCGGCCAGGAGGCCGCGGGCATCGTCTCGTGCGACGGCGGAGTTTTCCATGAACACAAAGGGTTCGGCCTGGCCGACGAGGTCTTCGGCGGCATCGACGTCGCCGCCTGCCTGCCGGGTTCGGCGGCCGTCGGCCACCTTCGCTACGCCACGAGCGGCGACCCCGACTCGCCCGAAAGCATCCAGCCGCTCTCGGCCTCGCTGCGCTCGGGGACCGTCGCGATCGTCCACAACGGCAACCTCACGAACTACCGCGAACGCCGCCGCGAGCTCGAGGAGCTCGGCGCGATCTTCGCGTCGGGCAGCGACACCGAGTTGTTCCTCCACCTCATGACCCGCTCGCGGGGCGATGACGTGACCGCCAGGCTGGCCGACGCCTTCGGGCATACCGAGGGCGCGTGGTCGCTCCTCGTGCTCACGAGGGACGCGCTCCACGCTGCGGTCGACCCGCTCGGCTTCCGTCCGCTCGCGGTCGCCCGCATGGGCGACGGCTTCCTGTTCGCTTCCGAGACCTGCGCCTTCGACCTGCTGAACGTCCGTCCGTCGCTCCCGATCGGCCCCGGCCGCATCGTCGAGACGGCGGCCGCCGGGCAGGCGCCGACCCGTTACGCCGCTCCGGCGTTCACGCGGCGCTGCAGCTTCGAGCACATCTACTTCACCCGGCCGGATTCGCACGCCTTCGGGGTCTCCTCGAACGACGTGCGCGAACGGCTCGGGTCGCTGCTCGCCGCCCGGGCGCCCGTCGCCGCCGACATCGTGACCGCCGTCCCCGACTCGTCGAACGCGGTCGCGCTCGCCTACGCGGAGGCGCTCGGCATCCCGTTCAAGTTCGCGCTCATCCGCAACCACTACACGGGGCGGACGTTCATCACGCCGAAGCAGACCGCGCGCGAGCTCGGGGTGCGCATGAAGCTGAACGCGGTGCGGAGCGTGGTGCAGGGCAAGTCGGTCGCCGTCGTGGACGATTCGCTCGTCCGCGGGACGACCGCGGCCAAAGTCGCCGCGCTCCTCAAGGACGCCGGCGCCCGCGCCGTGCACCTGCGGATCGGCTCCCCGCCGGTCATCCACCCCTGCTTCTGGGGCATCGACACGCCCCGGCGATCGGAACTCGCCGCCGCATCCGCGTCCCCCGAGGAGCTGGGCAAGGCGCTCGGCCTCGATTCGCTCGCCTATCTGACGGTCGACGACCTCCGCGCCGCGCTCGGCGACGAGGCGGGCGCCGCCTATTGCACGACCTGTTTCACGGCCCGTCCGCCCGCGGACGCGCCCGACGTGCCGGTCGGCGATCTCCTCAAAAACCGGCCCTGACAAGGACCGGTTTTTTCTCTGCCTCCGGGGGCCTAAAGGCCCATAGTATTGACAATCTGGCCCAAAAATGGTACGTTGAGGCGTATTCATTCCGGCCGCCCGGCAGTACGGGCCGCCAGGACTCGAACCTCATGTGGGACATCGACAGGTGACCATGCAAGGATCGGGTCACCCTATAGTCTATGTCACCACAGCATAACGAGCCTGCCGTCGCAGGCTTTGACGGGCTGGGCATCGCGCCCAAGCTCCTCGAGATTCTCGACAGGAACAAATTCATCGTCCCGACCCCCATCCAGAGGAAGGCCATTCCCGTGGCCGTCGAGGGCAAGGACGTCATCGGCATCGCCCAGACCGGCACCGGCAAGACGCTGGCGTTCAGCATCCCGATGCTGCAGCGGCTCGCCCAAGTGAAGGGCCGCGGCCTTGTCATCCTCCCGACGCGCGAACTCGCGCTTCAGGTGGACGAGGTGTTCGCGTTGATCGGCAAGCCGATCAACCTCCGCACTGCCGTGCTCATCGGCGGCGCGTCGATGCACCGCCAGCTCCAGATGCTGCGGGGCAATCCGCATGTGATCGTCGCCACTCCCGGCCGCCTCATCGATCACCTCAATCAGAAGACCGCCAATCTCGACAACGTCTCCGTGCTCGTGCTCGACGAGGCCGACCGCATGCTCGACATGGGTTTCGAGCCGCAGATCCGCCGCATCCTGCAGTCGGTACCGAAGGACCGCCAGACGATGCTCTTCTCGGCCACCATGCCCGACGAAATCGTCAAGATCGCGACGCACTACATGAAGCTCCCCGTGCGCATCGAGATCGCCAGGGCCGGCACGGCCGCCGAGCTCGTCACGCAGGAACTCTTCGTCGTGAAAAAGGAAGACAAGAACCGCCTGCTCGAGAAGATGCTCATCGAGCATCCCGGCTCGTCGCTCGTCTTCTCGCGGACGAAGTTCGGCGCGAAGAAGATCCTGCGCGCGGTGAAGGCCATGGGCCACGCCGCCGCGGAGATCCACTCGAACCGCTCGCTGGCCCAGCGCCGCGAAGCGCTCGACGGCTTCAAGGCCGGCAAATACCGCGTGCTCGTCGCCACCGACATCGCCGCCCGCGGCATCGACGTCACCGGCATCGCCTCGGTCATCAACTACGACCTTCCCGAAAACCCCGAGGACTACGTGCACCGCATCGGCCGCACCGGCCGCGCCGGCCACTCCGGCCACGCCATTTCATTCGCCACGCCCGACCAGGGCACCGAGGTACGCGACATCGAGCGGCTGACCCGCATCAATCTTCCGATCACCAAGCTTCCGGAACTTCCTCCTCACCGCGAGATGCCCCCGATGGGACGCGGCGACATGCGCGGTGATCGCCGCCAGCGCGGCGTGAACCGCATGCGCGTCGTGCGCCCGATGGGCTACGCCCGTCCGATGGGCCAGGCTCCGCGCCGCGACGACCGCCCAGCGGCCGCCGCCCGCCCCGCCGAGCCGAACCGCGGCCCCTCGCCTTCCCGCAACCGCCCCGACGACATCCTCGGCGGCGCCGGTTCCGAAGGCGGCGTGGGATTCTTCGGCCCGCACGCGTCCGGCGACCTCAAGAAGAAACCCGCGCGCAACCGCGACTTCCGCCGCCCCCGGCGCTAAGAACGGATCGCGCAAAAAACCGCCCTTCCTCGGAAGGGCGGTTTTCGTTTCGGAGCGCGGTCGGCCGCGGCTCAAAGCCCGCCGGCCGTCAGCACGTTCTCCGGATGGAGACCCGAGGGGTCCGTATGCCCGGAGCCCAGGAATTCGCCGGCGGCGACGAGGCCGCCGCGGACGTCGGTCCACGACGCGCCGGGATGCGCGGCGAGATAGAGGGCCGCGGCGCCCGCGACGTGCGGCGTGGCCATGCTGGTGCCGCTCTCGGTGTTGTACGATCCGCCCTTCCAGGTCGACCGGATGTTCACGCCGGGAGCGCCGAGATCGACCTCGGGCCCGTAATTGCTGAAGGTCGCGAAGGTGTCGTCGGCGCCGTACGAGGTCGCCGCGCCGAGTCCGCCTGCCGCGCCGTCGGAGTCGGCGAGCGCGGAGACGGTGATGACGGCGTCGTCATACGCGGCAGGGACCGACGAACCGGCAGGTGCCGAGGAATTGCCCGCGGCGACCACGATGGTCACGCCGGCGTCGCGGGTCCGGCAGATTGCCTGATGCAGCGCGTCGCCGTTCACGTTGCCGCAATCATTGTCGCTCGAGCCGGAACCTCCGAGGCTCATGTTCGCGACCTTGATGCCGTACGTCGCCGCGTTGGCCGCGACCCAATCGAGTCCGCAGATGATCGAGGACCAGCTTCCGGAACCCTGGGCGTTCAGGACCTTCACCGCGGCGAGCTTGGCCTGCGGCGCGACGCCCACGACGCCGATGGCGTTGTCGAGCGCGGCGATCGTGCCGGCGACGTGCGAGCCGTGGCCGTTGTCGTCGTTGCCGTTCTTCTTGCCGGTGATGCAGCTCTTGTTCGCCACGATGTTCGCGGCGAGGTCGGGGTGCGCGAGGTCGATGCCGGTATCGATGACCGCTACCGTGACGCCCGCGCCCTTGTTCGGGCCGGCCGTCGCGCCGATGCGCGCGATGCCCGTGGGTACCGTCTGCAGCGGCTGCGTGGCGCCGGACGAGCCCGAGCCGGGCTTTCCGAACGCCTCGACGGGACGATCCTCGCTCACGAAGGCGACGCGCGGGTCGGCCTCGAGCGCCGCTAGGCGGCCGGACGGCACGGAGGCCGCGAATCCGTTGAGCGCGGCATGGTAGACCTGGCCGACCGCGAGGCCGTGCGCCGCCGCGAGGCCCGCAGCCGCGGCGTCGGCGTCATGGACGGAATCCTTGAGGACGACGATGTACTTCCCCGGAACGCGGTCGCCCGCGGACGCGGAGGCGACGAATGACGCGGCGACGATCACCGCGGCTCCTGCGATGGCGGCGAACCGCCTGACGGACTGCATGACGTGCATAACGTGAATGCGTGAAAGAATGACGTTAGCCCCATGATAGACTGGCGGGAGGCGGAATGCAAGCGAAGCACCGTCACGTATCCCCCAGGACGAGGAGATCCTTTTCCCGCCTCGGCAGGGTCCGCACCTCGTATTCCCTTCGTCTCGCCGCGCCCTCGTTCTTCGCCGCCTCGGTCCAGACCAGGCGCACCGGCAGGCGGGCGCGCGTGTACTTCGCGCCCTTCCCCGCGTTATGGGCCTCCATGCGATGATCGAGGTCGGTCGTGATGCCCGTATACAGGGTCCCGTCCGCGCAGCGGACGAGGTAGACGTGCCAGGCTCGGCGTCGTTTCGGCATACGCGGCAAGTATACGCCGGCGTCCGCCCGGCCGGAAATGAAAAACGGCCGACGAACGTCGGCCGCTTGCCGCGGGGACCGCTCAGGTCCCGGCGGATGCGGGCGCCCTCGAGGGCGCGCAAATGATGCTCTTGGCGCGGCCGTGCTGGCGGCTCATGCCGTCCGCGATGAGGCTGACGCCCGTGCCGAACGCCGAGCGGCGTCCCGCGCGGTGCGTGCGAATGATGTGCCGCAGGCGCAGGTCGGCGATGTCGCCGTCGTAGGCCCAGAAGAGCCCGGCGGCGACGGTTGCGATCAGCACGCCGTGCGGCAAGACGTCGATGATCGCTCCGCCGAGGCGCGGATACGCCGTGTTCTCCGGCGACGCCCGGGCGGCGAGCTCCTCGCGTTTCGCACGCAGATCGAAGCGCGTTTCGGACGACGCGCCTATCCGCAGACCGAACGGCCCGGCGGAGCGGCAATCGACGGCCAGGTCAGAGAGGTACCGCTTGACCGCGTCCGCGGCCTTTTCGGGCGGCACGCCCGGCTCGACCTCGACGTACAACGAGCGCCGCATCTCGCCGGCGCGCCGGCCGTCGATGTAGCGGAGGTACGACGTGAGCTTCAGGAGATTGTCGCACTGCAGCGTGACCTGGACCTCCACGGGGAACCGCAGGGAACGTCCCTCGATGCGCATGACGATCATGTCCGTCTTCTCCTGCAGGTCCCACCGATCGCAGGTAACGGCCATGCATCCGGCGAGCCGCAAGGCGCCGCCGAACGCCGTTTCAAACAGCAGACCACCCTTCATGATCCCTCCTCGGCCCTCAGGCCGCCAAAGGACGTCCGGCGGCGTCGCCGGTCCGTCCCCGACCGTGGCACGAAACGGGCTGGTTGTCAATCGGGCCGCCCTGCCCTGCGGCCGCGCTTGACAGCCGCGCCCTTCCCTGCCATATTGCGGCCCGTTTCCGCCGCATGCTATAGTGAGGGCGGAAGACATCTCGGCAACGATGACCAACGACGACTTCCCCTTCCCGCACCGTAACCCCCACCGAAGCGCGCCCCCGGCCTGCTTCGACGTGAACGAATGCCCCCAGGGACATTCGTCTTTTATTTTATGACGAGACGGAACGGTTTCAAACATTTCTGGAAGCTGGGCAAAGACGAGTTCAACACCCAGTGGTTCGACGTCTCGAAGAAGGGCGACCTCCTCGTGAAGGAAGGCTTCTACCAGTACAACGTGGCGGAACTCGCCAAGAAGTACGGCACGCCGCTCGAGCTCGTCTTCCCGCACATCATCGAGCGCCGCGCGCGGAACCTCATCGACATCTTCAACGCGTACATCAAGCTGAACGACTACCGCGGCCGGTTCTTCTACCACTACCCGATGAAGGTGAACCAGAGCCGCGAGTTCGTGCTCTCGCTCATCTCCGAAGGCGCGAACCTCGAGACGTCGTCCGCCAACGAGCTCTGGATCGTGAAGCGCCTGTGGGAACAGGAGAAGTTCGCGGACCGCACGCGCGTGCTCTGCAACGGTCCGAAGACCGAGAAGTATCTCCACCTCATCGCCGAGCTCGACCGCAAGGGGCTCATGATCACGCCCATCGTCGAGGAGGCGTCCGAGTTCGACTTCTTCAGGCGCTATCAGGGAGAAATCGGCGTGCGCGTCGACATGAACCTCCGCGTGCGTTCGCACTGGGACAAGAAGTTCAACCCGTTCGGCATCCGCGAGGACGACCTCCTGCACATGGGGAAGATCCGCAACCTCGCCGTGCTGTCGTACCACATCTCGAGCCAGATCGAGACGGTCGACGGCTTCACCGCGCCGGTCCGCCGCGCGGTCCAGCTGTACGCCAAGATGCGCGAGAAGAACCCCGGCCTCGACACCATCAACATCGGCGGAGGCGGCGGCGTCCCCTACGAGAAGAAACGCTTCTATTCGAGCAAGGCGGCGATCCAGCGCATCGTGAAGACGTTCAAGCATACCTGCCAGCGGCTGCAGGTCCGCGAGCCGAACATCATCTGCGAGTGGGGCCGCCACGTCGCGGCGCCGGCGCAGATCTCGGTGTTCTCGGTCATCTCGGAGAAGCCGGTGAAGGAAGGCTACGCCAAGCGCTGGTACACCATCGACGGCAGCTTCATCAACGACCTCGCCGACACCTGGGCCATCCACCAGAAGTGGCACGTCATTCCCGCGTCGGGCATGGACACGCGCCGCGTGCAGAAGGTCTGGCTCGCGGGATCGAGCTGCGACTCCGACGACAAGTACACCGCGGGCGGCGGGCACGTACTGCTGCCGAAGATCGAGGAGGGCGAACGGCCGCTCATCGCCGTGCTCGACACCGGCGCCTACCAGGACGCGCTCGCGAGCTACCACTGCCTGCTCTCGCACCCCGCGAAGATCGTCTGCAAGGACGGCGACGTGACGGTCGCGCGGAAGCGCGACACGGCCGAGGAAGTGGGGAAACGGTTCGGCTGGTGACGCTCGGGATCCTCGTCCTCGGGTACGTTCGTCCGCTCCTGCGGCGGACTCACTCAAGGCTTCGGCGGCGAATCCCCGCTTCGCGGGGAACCGAGCTTCGCCGCCTCAGATTGACCCGAGGCCAAGGATCCCTCGCCAACCAGCCGAAAAGGGAAGAAGGAACTTAAAAGGCGGCACGTGCCGCTTTTTTTATTCTGTCTTCTTCCCAATTTCTCGAGTCCGCTCAACTAAATATTTCATCATCTTGTACTCACCCTCAGCGGGAATAACGTTCATCAAATATAGGATGGTCGAATTTAGCACCGAACGCATTTCCTTCGTTGATTGACCGCGGCCCGACGCGACAAAATTGAAATCCTGTTCGCGCAAAACCCTTACTAACGGAATAAATATCGCGTCGCGCGGAAATGGAAGATTGTTCTCATAATCAAATCCACCAGTTTTTGATTCAGATAGATACTGTCCCCAAGCCTTCACGGCTTTCCAGCAATCTCGGAGAGGAGCATCAACATACAGACAAGATACTAGATAGCGATATCCGCACATATTCATATTATAAAATTTTATTTCTAGAACATAATTTTCCGCGGTGGACACCG
>JAVHQX010000140.1:0-10038 GCA_036171355.1 Patescibacteria group bacterium
AATAAAAATTTCTCCGCACTCTGAACCCCTTGACCTTGACGTAACGTCAGGGTTTACGGTTATCCTACGGTGAGGTCGACACCGTCCGCATAAGAACGAAGTGGCGGAGCCGGTTGACCAAGGTGGCGGAGCCAAGTACCCGCGAGGTACCAGGCACCGCGCCCTCGGAAAGCCAGGCGCCGCGTCTCCGATGCCCTATACCGTGAACCAGCTGGCGAAGCTCGCCGGCGTGAGCGTACGCACGCTCCACCATTACGACGCGATCGGACTCCTGAAGCCCGCGCGCGCCGAGAAGAACGGCTACCGCCGCTACGGCGAGACGGAGCTCATGCGGCTGCAGCAGATCCTGTTTTTCCGCGAGCTCGACTGTCCCGCTCGCCGAGATCCGTCGCGTCCTGTCGCGCCCGGACTTCGACATGCGGGCGGCGCTCAAGGACCAACGCGCGCTCATCGAACTCAAGAAGAAGCGCCTCGACGGCCTCATCGGGACGATCGACAGGACCATCAAGAAACTCAATAAGACCACGACTATGGACGACAAGGATCTGTACGGCGATTTCTCGACGGAGGAACAGGAAGCGTACGCCAAGGAGGCGAAGGAACGCTGGGGACACGCCGACGCGTATAGGCAGTCCCAGGAACGCTACAAGAAGATGACGAAGGCGGACCTCGCGCGCGTCAAAGACGATGGTGAAAGGCTCATGAAAGAGATCGTCGCGAACCGGCACGAAGGCCTGGCGAGCGCGGCAGTCCAGAAGCTCATCGCCCGGCATTATGATGCGCTCCGGACGTGGTACGAGCCGAACCCGGCGATGTACCGCGGCCTCGGCGACATGTACGTCGCGGATCCGCGCTTCACCGCGTACTACGAGAAGCACGCTCCCGGCCTCGCGACGTTCATGCGCGACGCCATGCACGCGTTCTGCGACGCGCAGGAAAAGAAACGCTGACGCGAAAAAACCTCCCCTCGGGCGGTTTTTTCATTTCCCCATCCAGCGTTCTTTGAGGTCCGCGTACGTCCCGGCCTTGATGGCCGCGCGGATCTCTTCGAACAGCTTGGTCATGAAGTACAGGTTGTGGGTCGAGGTGAGCGAGAAACCGAGCAGCTCGCCTGTCGACAGCAAGTGGCGCAGGTAGGCGCGGGAGAACCGCGTGCAGGTCGAGCAGCCGCAAGCCGGATCGATGGGGCCTTTCTCGGCCTTCACAGAGCCGTTCAGATGCATCCGCCACTTGTTCGCGGCCGAGCCGCCGGATTCCGGCCTGAGCGAGACGATGCCCATGCGCGCGAGGCGCGTCGGCGAGATGCAGTCGAACATGTCCACGCCGCGCTCGACCGCTTCGAAGACGTCGTCGACGCCGCCGATGCCGAGCAGGTGCCGCGGCTTGGACTCGGGCAGCACGGGATTCACCCACTCGAGAATGCGCCACATGTCGTCCTTGGACTTGCCGAGGCTGCCGCCGATGGCGAAGGCGTCGAAGGGCATGGCGGCGTTCCATCGCGCGGCGTGCGCGCGCAGGTCCTCGTAGGCGCCGCCCTGGACGATGCCGACGAGCGCCTGGTCGGTCGTGTGCGCGGCCATCGACCGCTCGGCCCAGCGATGGGAGCGCTCCAGCGACTCCTTCGTATACTCATAGGACGACAACGGCGAGGTGCATTCGTCGAGCACGAGGATCATGTCGGCGCCGAGTTTCTGCTGGATGTCGATCGACCGCTCGGGCGTGAGCAGGTGTTTCGACGCATCGAGGTGCGAATGGAAGACGATGCCGTCGGGGGTGATCTTGGCGAGCTTGGGTTTCTGCGGCTTCGGCGCGCGGTCGTGCTTCCCCTCGTCGGGGAACATCTTCACCATCTTCCCCACCCCGTGCTCGATGGCGAATCCCAGGCTGAACGCCTGGAAGCCGCCGGAATCGGTGACCATCGGGCCGTCCCAGCCCATGAACGAGTGCAGGCCGCCCTGCTCAGCGACCTCCTCCGCGCCGGGGCGGAGCATCAAATGGTAGGTGTTCGCGAGCGTGATCTGCACGCCCATGGCCTTGAGCTCCCGCGGGTCGACGGCCTTCACGGACGCGCGCGTGCCGACGACGATGAACGCCGGCGTCTCGAGGGCGCCGTGCGCGACCTCAAGACGACCGACGCGCGCGAGCGAGCCGTGATCCTTCGCCGTGATGGTGAATTTGAGGTTGCCCATGGCAGTTAGCGCATGCGGTTTTCAGTTATCAGTTTTCCGTTTTCCGCAGTCGCACTGAAAACCGAAAACCGTGAACTGAAAACTCAATACGATGTCGTGATCGTGCGGTGATGCGGCACGGTCAGCCGTCCGGGGACGATGCTCTCGTTCCAGAGCAACCAGTCGATCTCGCGCGGCGAGACATCCCGTCCGCGGGCGGACAGCATCGCGCGCAGCCGCTCGACGGCCTCGATGGTGCACAGGCGGATCTCCGCCTCCTCCTCGCTTCCCTCCGCGACCTCTTCGAGGCCGCGGATCCGGCTATCGAGCGCGGGCGCGTACGCGAAGATGCCGTACGAATGGAACAGCTGCGGCAGCTTGTAGTCGGCGAAACAGGTCAACCGGTCGGCATGGGCGAGGACGAGAAAACCCGCGCCCTTGAACGACCCTACGAGGTCGGAGGCGCAGAGCTGCGCGCGCTTGAGCACGGGGACGACGGAACCGCGATACGGGCGCGCGTCCGCGTACGACGCGAAGCTCGTCGCGACCTCTTCCGCGAACGCGACCGCGTCGCCGCCCGAACCCTCGAGCAGCCGCCGCACGTCGCCGCCGAAATCGCGGACGAGCGTCGCGCCGACGTCGCGCGCGTGCGCCAGGCGGCGATCGAAAAGCGCGATTTCGCCTTCGCCGCGCAACACGTGCCGGAACTCCGCCTCGGTCAATCCGGCGAGCTTCTTCGCGTCCCAGAGCGGGATGCCTTCTTCGAAGGCCCGCTTCAAAGCGACCGCCAGCGCGCAGTACCCGTCGTCGCCGCCGTGCCGCTTCCCCCGGTACTCCACGGCATAGGAGGGCGACGGCCAAAAACAGAAATTCACGGCGTCGAGGAGCAGCGTGTACATCACGCTTTTCTCGGTGTCGTCGAAGAAATGCAGCTCCTTGTCCCAGGCGGGAAGCGGGGCGTCCTTCAGGCGGTCGGCGAGGGCCGCCAGGGGGGCCTCGTCGATGCGCACGTGGGCCGCGGCCGCGGCGACGCGGGAGGCCCCTTCCCGGACTTGTTCGATCAGATGCATAGCGGACCGGTGAGCCTATACGAAAAAAAATCCCCTGGCAAGAAGCGGCCGTGGCGGCCGGGGGTCAATGCTTCCCGCCGAAGACCTGCGCGACGACCATCGAGTCCGTCAGGAATTCCACCGGCGCCTTGTCGTCCGTGAAGACCTCCGCGCCGGGGTCGTAGGCGACGGCCCGCGCCGAAAGCAGGTCGTCCCGGACGTCCTCGTAGCCCGGCGGGACGCGCCAGGCGACGTCCGCCGGTTCGAACGGCTCGTCGCTCGCGAACACGATGTGATTCCACGAATCCCCGACCCGGACGACCATGACGTGCGCGAAGACCGACGCCGCGGTGTTGACCAGCGCCTTGAGCAGGCGGGAGTCGTCGTCGGGCGCGTTCACGTTCATCGCCAGAACGCCGCCGACGGCGAGCCGCGGCTTCGCGAGGGAGAAGAATTCGCGCGTGGCGAGATGCGGCGGGATGTACAGCTGCGTGCTGTAGGCGTCGACGATGATGGCGTCATAGGCGTCCGCCGAGGAGCGTAGGAACGTGCGACCGTCCTCGTTGACCACGCGGACGCCCGTCTCGTCCAGTCCGAAGTACTTCCTGGCGGTGTCGATGACCGCCGGATCGACCTCGACGCCGGTGAGATCGATGCCGTCGCGGCTCCCCGCGAGCGACGCGTACCGCTGCGCGATCGTGCCGCCGGCGAGGCCGATGATCAGCGCGTGATGCGGCGCGCCCGGCGCGCGCGGACGCATGATCGGCACGAGGCCCATGTAGTCATAATAAAAACCGGTCCGCTCCGGGCCCGGACTGTAGACCGACTGTATCCCGGATCCCTCGTTGAAGATGAGGAACCGCCGGCCGCCCTCGTCGGCGACCCTGATGAGCTGATAGGGCGACTCGCGCTCCATGACGACGTCGGGCGGCATGCGCGCAGGCATGACGCTCGGAACAAGCACGAACGCGACGGCGAACGCCGCGAAGTACCGCCGCCATCGCCGCGAGATCGCGAGCCCGAGCACGAGGAACAGCGCGGCGACGGAGTACATCGTCCCGCGCGCCCCGATGGTCGGGACGAGAAACAGCGTGGGCGCGACCGTGCCGATGACGCTCCCGATCGTCGATACCGCGAAATACCTCCCCGCCACCGCGCCGACGTCGCCGTGCGTGCTCCATTCCTTCAGCAGCATCGGCCCGCACATGGCGAGAAGGAAGACCGGGACGGCGAACACGACCATCGTGACGACGAGCGAGCCGAGGAACAGCGCGATCGAGGCGCTCGAAAGGCTGATGAGCAGTCCCGAGATCGCCGAGGAGAACGTCGGGATGATCAGCATCCCCACGACGAGCAGCGCCGCGGCGCCGCACGACAACAAACCGACCATCTCGATCCCGGCGTTCTTCGCCGCCATCTTGCCGCCGAGATGGTATCCGGCCGCCAGCGCCGCGAGCACGGTCACGATGAGGCTCGTCCAGACGAACATGGACGCGCCGAAATACGGCGCGAGCAGGCGCGATGCGGTGATCTCGACGGCCATGACACCCACGCCGATGACGAAGGTCGCGGACGCGAGCGCGGGCTCTCCGCTCATGGCGGGGCGCGAGAAGGGGTTCCACATAGCGGGTCAGGCGCCGCTCCTCAGGTACATCACGCCGTAGACGAACAAATAGAGGACGTAGAACGAACAGGCGGTCGCGACGACGTTCGCGGCGATCGGCCGTTTTGCCTTCGCGTTCGCGTGGGTGAAGAGCGCGAGGCAGCATCCGGCGAGCGCGGAGTCCCGGACGGTCACCTCGTTCGCACCCAGGGCAATTGCGATGCCGACAAGGAAGAGGCCGGCGACGATCGATGTCCCGCGCAGCAGCCTGCCCGCCACGAGCAGGATGCCGACGGTGAATTCGAACGCGCCGTTCCACCAGATGAACGTCATCATGCTGACCGGCAGGCGCTCATCGACCCACGTCGGGATCCAACCGAGCCACGCCAAGGGATGAATCCATTTGTCGACCCCGAACCAGAGGAAGACCGCGCCGACGGCGAAGCGCAGCACGACGATGACGAGCTCCTGATGTTCGCGTTTGAAGACGTTCATATCTTAGGGGCGGTGACCGGCCTGCGGCGCGCCATCATGTACGCGCCCGCGGCGACGAGCAGCAACGACCCGTATTGCGCGGGCGTCAGGGAAAAATAACGGACGTCCGAGCCCGCGAGGTCATACGCTCTGTAAAAATCGAGGACGAACCGTATCGCTCCATACGATACCATAAGCAACGGAAGAAATCCTCCCTCGGCCTTCTTCGCCGCCTCGCGCCGCCGGTTGAGGAACGCGAAGAGGGCGAACAGGCCGAGACCGACCATCGAGAGCAGCAGGCCGTGGTCCAGCCGCGCCCCGCCCGGATAGTGCACCGCCAGCAGCGAATGCGACAGCGTGCCGGGATGGTCGTGGATGAGGAAGCAACCGATGCGGCCGATGCCGTAGCCGAGCGGAAAGGCGTAACAGGCGACGTCCGCGTACGCGCGGAAGGCGATCTTCCGCCGTTTCGCGAACAGCAGCGCGCCGATGGCCGCGCCGATGAACCCGCCGATGCTCGACATGCCGCCCTCCCAGACGCGGAAGACCTTCATGGGATCCGCGACATATGCGGATGGTTCGTAGACGAACGCGTGAAACAGCCTGGCGATGACGAGCGACCAGACGACAATCCATGACGCGAAATCAATGAACGCCTCCGGGTCAAGTCCGCGCCGCTTCGTCTCGCGACGGCCGACGAGGACGGCGACGACGATGCCGGTCGCGACCATCAGGCCCCAGACCTGGATGTGGACGGGGCCGAGCGGGATGACGGTGAAACGGAAGTACGGGATCATTGCCGGGGCCGCTTACGGACGAGCACGAACAGCCAGACGATGAGCACGGAGGCCGCCGCGAACCCGCCGGCGCCGAGCGGGATGCCGAGCGCCGCGGCGCGCTGGTCGATCCGGAGCACGATGGCGGACCCGATGAGGAGCGCGACCGCGAGGAGGGACAGGACGCGCACGTCGTTCTGGCGGTCGAACTCCGCCTTGAGATCATGGATCTCCTGCAGGTCGATCTTCACGCCGAGGGTGCCGCGTTCGAGCTTCTCGAAGAGCGCCTGCGTCCGGTCCGGCAGGTGTTTGAGGAAATACAGCGAGTCGAAGGCTTCCCCGTGCGCGGCCGCGGCCAGCCGCTTCGGCGACAGTTCGCGTTTCAGCGCTTCCGTGCCGAACGGCCGGAACGTCTCCTCGAGATCGATCTCCGGGTACAGGCGGATGCCGATCGTCTCGAGGACGAGGAAGGCCTTCCCGAGCAGCACCAGGTCCGTCGGGAACGGCACCTCATGCTTGGCGCCCGCGAGAAGGACGCTGTAGAAGGCGGCGGCGATCCCCTTGCGCTCCGTGGGTTTGTAGAGCACGCCGGTGACGATGGACGAGACCTCGCGCGAGAACGCATCGACGTCGGAGCCGGTCGCCGGCTCGGCCAGGTCGAGGATGTGGCGGACGTACCCTTCGACGTCCTTATTGATGAAACTGATGAAGCAGCTCAGGAGCTCGTAGCGGGATTTCTCGGTGATGGTCCCGACCATGCCGAAATCGTACATGCCGAGCCGGGGACCCTCGCCGTCCGCCGCCGGCGGCAGCGCGACGAGATTGCCGGGATGCGGATCCGCGTGAAAGAATCCCTCCATGAAATACTGCCGGAAGCCCGCCGTGAGGCCCACGAGCGCGAGCGCGTGCGCGTCGATCTTCTTCCGTTTGAGCGCGGGAAGGTCGTCGACCTTCGTGCCTTCGACGAGGTCGGTGACGAGGACCGCCTTGGTCGTGTAGTCCCAATGGACGGCGGGAATGACGACCGACGGCTCGTCCGCGAACATCGCGCGGAAACGGTCGATGTTGGCTCCTTCGACCTCGAAATCGATCTCGCGAAGCGTCCAATCCGCGAACTCCCGGGCGAGCCGGACCGGCCGGAACCTCCTGCTGAAGGGCACCGAGCCCTCGAGCGCGCCGGCGAGGTACGCCATGATGTGGATGTCGGTACGGAGGACGCGATCGACGTCGGGACGCCGCACCTTCACCGCGACGCGCGAGCCGTCCTTGAGGCGCGCGCGGTGGACCTGGGCCAGCGACGCGGCGGCGAGCGGCTTCTCCTCGAACGATGAGAAGACGTTCTCGATCGGCTGCCCCAGTTCCCGCTCGACGATCATCTCCGCGACTCCCGGGCCGAGCGGATGCACCGCATCCTGCAGCTTGGCGAACTCGCGGGCGAACTGCGGAGGGATGATGTCGGACCTGAGACTGAGGATCTGCCCGAGCTTCACGAACGTCGGACCGAGCCTCTCGAACGCCCGCCTGAAGCGGACCTCGACCGGCGGCCCTTGCTCGGCGCCGCCGAACATGACGGTGCGGCAGGTCTTCGCGCCGCCGCGCAGCGCGCAGTGCACCTTGCACCACAACGGCACCGCGTACCGGAGTTGCAGATCGTCGAGGATAAAAGAAAGCCCTTCCTCGAAGAGGACGGCCGTCACCTGACGGAACCGCCGGATGTCGCCGATTGTCCCCCTCGGATCAGGGATTGGCATACCTCGTTCAGATCGCGCCGATACGGGCGAGCGCTTTTTCGAAAGCCTTGAGCGCGCTTCGCGCCACGGCGGGATCGAGATGGTAGCTGGCCTCGTGCGCGAGCTGGTTGCGCACGCGATGCGCCCACCACACGTCGCGCAGCCCGGGATACTTGTACTGCGCGAACTTCAGGCGCTCGCCGAGGGTCATGCCCGGCATCGCGAGCGCCTTGAGGGCATAGTCGAGCAGCTTGTCGGCTTCGAGCACCGCGACCTTCCGGCTCAGCTCGCCGGGCTGGTCCAGCATCTTCACGATTTCCGCCCACCGTTTCCGCATCTGCTCGCGGTCGCTGCCCTCGAAGCCGCGCGACGCGAAGAAGCGCCGGATGCGGTCGACGGCGAGCGCGACGATGGCGATGACGACGCCGGCGAACGCGAGGACGGCGATGATCTTCCCCGCCGCGCCGACGTCAATGGTGAGGGTCATGAAGGAAAGTAGACAGTATTCAGTCATCAGTAATCAGTTTTCAGCGGAGCCATGAAGCGCCCGCGTCTCGTTGGAAACCGACGACCGATCATTTTTTCCACTGCACCCGGACGGGCACGTCGTCGGGTGCCCACGTGATGGAGAGCGTGCCACCCTTCCTGGACCGATGCACGCGCTTGCCGATGGAGACGGCCAAGTGGCTTTCGGAGGTGAGGATGCGAAGACCGTCCTTGCGGTCCTCGACGCGAAGCACGCGGTCGTCGGGATCGCGCGGCCCGGTCGCGCCCGTGTGGCGGACCATGCCGAGGACGTCCTTCTTCTCGGCGGCCGTCAGTCCCGGCAGGACGACTTCCCCGTTCCAGCCCGCGGGAGCGGACGGGCGCTTGCCGTATCGCGCGGCGCCGCCCTCATGGCGGGCCTGATCGCGGAACGATCCGGCGATCTCCTTGCGGATCTTCGCCGACCGTCCCGACGTACCCCCGTCCCGGGTCTTATTGACGATGATCCTGGCTGGTTTCCTGGCCATAGCGGTTCGTTGGTTAGGCGCTCGGCGGACGCATCGACGCGCGGAGTCCCGCGGCCGTTTCGTACGCCTTCGCGGCGGTAAGGATGGTCTTTTCGTCGAAATGGCGGCCGATCAGCTGGAGGCCGACGGGAAGCCCCTTGGCCAGCCCGCACGGCACGCTAATCGCCGGAAGCCCGGCGACGTTCACCGAGACCGTGTAGATGTCGGCGAGGTACATCGAGAGCGGGTCGTCCGTCTTCTCCCCGATGCCCCACGCGACGACCGGCGAGGTCGGCGTCACGATGCAGTCCACGTCCTGGAAAGCCTGGCTGAAATCGTTGGCGATCAGCCTCCGGACCTTGAGCGCTTTCAGGTAATACGCGTCGTAGTATCCGGACGAGAGCGCGTAGGTCCCGAGCATGATGCGGCGGCGCACTTCCTTGCCGAAGCCTTCGCCGCGCGACTTGCGGTACGTCTCCTCGAGCGACTCCCCCGCCTTCCGGACGCCGTAGCGGATGCCGTCGAACCGCGCCAGGTTGGCGCTGACCTCGGACGGCATCAGGACGTAATAGACGGCGAGCGCGTCGCCGGCGTGCGGCAGGGAGACCTCCTTGACGACGGCGCCGAGACGCTCGAGCGTCGCGACCGCGCCGCGCACGGCCGTCTCGACCTCGGGGTCCATGCCGGAAACGAAGTATTCCTTGGGAAGCCCGACCCTCAGGCCCTTCAGCGACTCGGGCCATTCGGCGGGAAGCGACCACCCGCGCTGCAGCTCGACGCTGGTCGAATCCATCGGATCGCGCCCTTCGATGACGCCGAGCATGATGGCGGCGTCCTCGACGGTCTTCGTGATGGGGCCGATCTGGTCGAGGCTCGATGCCATGGCCATCAGGCCGTAGCGCGACACGCGGCCGTAGGTCGGTTTCAGGCCGACCACGCCGCACATGGCGGCGGGCTGCCGGATGGAGCCGCCGGTGTCGGAACCGAGCGCGACCGTCGCGGAACCCTCCGCCACCGCGACCGCGGAACCGCCGGACGAACCGCCGGGGATCTTCGCGAGGTCCCAAGGGTTCTTCGTCGGTCCGTGGCACGACGTCTCGGTCGATGAACCCATGGCGAACTCATCGAGGTTGGTCTTGCCGAGGAATATGGCTCCTGCCTCGCGGAGGCGGCGCACGACGGTCGCGTCGTACGGCGACTCGTAGTTCGCGATGATGGCGCTCGCGGCCGTCGTCCGCGATCCGAC
>JAVHQX010000141.1:0-2182 GCA_036171355.1 Patescibacteria group bacterium
CAAAAAGGCGGCCCCACTGATGTGGGTCCGCCTTTTTGGTGCCCGGGGTGGGACTCGAACCCACATGCCCTTGCGGACGGGGGATTTTAAGTCCCCTGTGTAAACCATTCCACCACCCGGGCGCGCGGTCGGCCGCGCTGAAAATCCGCCTATGCTGCACGTTAGCATCGGACGATGCCGCGTTCAAGGCGCCCGTGGCCGCTCGTTTTCAGGTCTTTATCGGGCCAAAAACAAGGTTGACCGTATTCGGTCGAGGGGGAGTATCGTACTTATCCGTCTGACGTCATCAGACGGCAAACAGAGCGAAAAGGAGCACAAAATGGACGTGAAGACCGCGGGCGCTTCGCAGGAATCGGGAATTCCCAAGGAAACCGGCACGGCCGGTCGCCGCATCACGGACATCAACACGGAGGTCATCTCGATCTATCAGCGGCAGTCCCAGCTGTACCAGCAGGACGAGGCCCTTCGTCGCCGGTATTTCGAGCGGCACCCGACGTTCTTCGCCTGCCTGAAGTGCATGGACGGCCGCGTCAAGTTTCCCGCCATGACCCAGACGGCGCGCGGCCTGGATGCCGCCGTCGTCATGGCGACGAAGATCATCGAGGACAAGATCACGTCCGCCCCGCCGGACGAGCAGGTGACCATCTTCACCAATATCTTCTACGGCAACAGCCGCGGCATCCTGAGCAGCCTGCCTGCGATGGACAAACGCTGCGCGGTCCGCCGTTCGCGCGGCCTCCAAGAGTTCGCGCAGACGCACATCCGGAAGCACTGCGCGCCGCTCTGGAAATCGGGGCGCCTGCACTTTCTTACCGCGGTCACCCGCGAATCGACCCGCGAGCTCGAGATCATCGAGCAAGGGCCGGTCCGATGAACCGCATCCGCAAACGAGCCGCCTCGACGAGAGGCGGTTTTTCTTTACGAAAAAACCCGGCAGCTGCCGGGTTATCCGTCCTCGTCCTACATGTCGGTGCCGCTGTAGGAGAGGTCCAGGCTTTTATTGCACAGCGGGAAGTCGGGTACGATGTTGCCCGGCCCGATCTCGCCGAAGAGCGGCCAATTGCAGAACGACGGGTCGCGGGGCGCGCAGCGGTCGATGCGGCCGTCCTTGAGACGCAGCGCACAGAGGAGTTCGCCGCGCCACGATTCCACCGCGCCGAGCGCGAAACCGTCCCGCGCCTGGCACGCCGCGCGGACCGGGCCTGCGGGCGCGTTCGCGGCGATGTCGGCGACGAGCCGCGCGGACTCGTCGAGTTCGCGCACGCGCGTCATGAAGCGGGCGAACACGTCCCCCGACTGCTCGACCACCAGCGCCGGGCGATGCTCGGCGTAGGCGGCGTACGGGTGTGTGAGCCGCGTGTCGCGGCCGATGCCCGACGCTCGCGCAGGCAGGCCGCGCGCGCCGAAGGCGATGGCGCCTTCTTTGGAGAGCAGGCCCGTCGTCTCGAGACGCTCGCGTTCGCCGTCGGATGCGAGGCACATGTCCAGCAGGGCGCGCATTTCCTTATGCGCTTGCGCGACGACGCCCGCGGCGCGATTCAGCGCGTCGGGCGCGACGTTCTCGCGGATGCCGCCCGGAACGATCGCACCGCGCCAGAAGCGGTTGCCGAAGAGCTCGGACGAGAGTCGGACGAAGCGCTCCTTGATGCGGAATCCGTGGGCCGCCATGACGGTGTAGCCGGTGCCGTTGCCGGCGATGTTGGCGAGGTCATGGATGTGCATCGCCATGCGTTCCAGCTCGCAGATGAAGCTGCGGATGGCCGCGGCGCGCTCCGGAACCCGGCAGCCGGCGATCGTTTCGAGCGCCTGGCAGTACGCCAGCGCATTCGACGCGGCCATGTCGCCCGACAGCCGCTCGATGAACGGCAACGCCTCTTCCGGGGTCTTTCCCTCGAGCAGCTTCTCGACGCCCTTGTGGGTGAAGAACAGCCTGCCCTCGAGCGTCATGATGCGTTCGCCCGCGACGTTGAATCGGAAATGGCCCGGTTCGATGACGCCGGCGTGGATGGGGCCGACGGGAATCTCGTAGACGCCCTCGCCCTCGACGCGGTGCATCGGGAACGGGACGTCGGCATGGGCCATCTTCGCGTCCCAGGCGAAGTCCTTGCGCAGCGGATGGATCCCTTCCGGGACGTTCTCGTGGTGCACGAGGCGGCGGGGATCGGGATGACCGTCGGCGACG
>JAVHQX010000142.1:0-1466 GCA_036171355.1 Patescibacteria group bacterium
GGGGTGCGCAGCGGCAGGACCCGCGGCGTTCTTTCTGGATTTCGGGTCGAGCCCGGAATGAGTGTATGACGTCACGGCGGGTGGCGAGGGTGCGCAGCGGCAGGACCCGCGGCGTGCTTATCGTTGCGGCAGGTTCGTAGTATGAAGTGCCGCAAGGCCCCCAAACCCTTGCCAAACGCCCCTTTTTCGTGTAGTCTGGGTCGTTGGCCCCCGGCCGCGTTTGTAAGAAATCCACACCCCCGGCGTCATCACACACGGACATGCAGGGTCCCACCCCACAACACGACGACTTCCTGCGAGCGTACGATCAGTACGCGGACGCCATTTTTCGGCATTGTTACTACCGCGTCTACGACCGGGAAAAAGCCAAGGAACTGTCGCAGGAGTGCTTCATGAAGACGTGGGAATACCTGTCCCAAGGCAAGCCCGTCGACAATCTGCGCGCCTTCCTCTACCGGGTGGCGAACAACCTCATCATCGATTCGAGCAGGAAGAAGAAGGAATCCTCGCTCGACGCGATGATGGACGAGGGATTCGAACCCGTGGGGGCCGGACCGGAGAGCGCGACCGTCGCGGCGGAAGCCGGACAGATGATCGCCCTCATCGAACGGCTCGACGAGAAGTACCGGGACGCGGTCCGCATGCGGTATCTGGACGACCTTTCGCCCAAGGAGATCGCGGCGGCGCTGGGAGAATCCGAGAACGTCATTTCCGTCCGCATCCACCGCGGCATCAAGCAACTCAGGGAATTCATGGCCTGAACGGCCCGACTATGGAAGACAAGCTCGACGATCTCATCAATGAAGCGCGCGGCATCGCGCTCACGGCCGACGAGAAGGCCGCCGGCCGGAACATGCTCGAGCAGTACATGCTGTTTACGCCTAGCCGCGTCCCGGCAGTCCCGGCGAAACGCCGGTCCGCGCTCTTCGCGCCCGCGTTCATCGGCAAGACCGCATCGGTCTTCTCGCTGGTGCTGGGCCTGATGCTCTCCTCCGCCGGCATTTCATATGCCGCCGAAGGCGCGCTCCCCGGCGACGCGCTCTATCCCGTGAAAGTGGGCGTCAACGAGGAGCTGCGCGCCGCTCTCGCGCCGACTCTCGAGGCGAAGGCTTCGTGGGAGGCCGAGCGCGCCGAGCGCCGTCTGGCCGAAGCGGAGACGCTCGCGAAGAAGAACGAGCTCAAGGCCGAGACTCGCGTCTCGCTCCAGGCTGATTTCAAGCGCCACGCCGAGAGGGCGAAGTCCGACATCGCGGAGTTCAGCGTCTCTGCCGACGCGAACGCCGCCGCGAACGTCGCGGCCCACCTCGAAGGTTCGTTGCGCGCCCACAAGAAGATCATCGCCGCGCTCGCGGCGGACGTCGAGACCGGCTCCGCGGAGGTCGGCGAACTCGAGGCGTCGGTCGACGCCGAGGCCGATGCGACCCACCAGGAGCGCGGCAAGGCGGAGGCGAAGGTCTCCAGATCGG
>JAVHQX010000142.1:1476-9958 GCA_036171355.1 Patescibacteria group bacterium
CCATGCCGCCGACGCGGAAGCCGCCGCCAAGGGACGCCGCGGCGCCGTCGAGAACAAGATCGCGGAAGCGCGGACGTACCTCGCGGCGAAGCGCGACGCGCTCGGCGCCGAGGCGACCGCCGACGCGGAAGCCAGGCTGGCCGACGCGCAGGCCGTCGTCGCGGACGGCAACGCCAAGTTCGATGCCGGTGATTTCTCGGGCGCGTTCGTCGCGTACGGAAAGGCGCAGCGGATGGCGCAGGAAGCGAAGCTCCTCATCAGGGCCGGCCACGATCTCCGGATCCGCGTGAAGCTTGACGGCAAGGAGGATGGCGGGAACGGCGTCCCGCCGTCGGACGGCGAACGCCCCAAGGACGACGGACGTTCCGTGCGGCAGGAAGATCCGAAGGATCGGACGACCGACGCCCGCGCCAGGACCGAGTCCTCGGTCCGGACCGGCGGCTCCCCGGACCACGAAGATCTTCGCGTCGATGCCCGCTTCAAGGCGAAACTCGACCTCTGAACGCGAAAACGAAAATCCCGTCCAGTTCAGCTGGGCGGGATTTTTAGTATCCGTCAGGCGGTCTTGGCGCGGCCGTTGCCGCCGTTCTTGGCCGATGCGCGCACTAGCCAGAGCTTGACCGTCTCCGTCGCGACGAAGTACATGCCGACGATCAGGAAAGCGAGGATGAGGTGATGCGGCTTGGGGGAGATGAAGCGGAAGACCCGGTGGCCGAATTCGGTGTACGGCAGGAGGACCGCAACGGCGGCCGCCGTCGCCGTCAGGATGACGATGTGGCCGGGCGGCCTCGCCGCCTTGTAGAACGGCCCGTTCGTCCGCAGGGAATAGATGAGCGCGAGCTCGGTGAGCACGCTGACCATGAACCACAGGGATTGGAGGACCTGCTCGCCGAAGTTTCGGAACACCGCGAAGGTGGTGAAGTCGAAGACGCTGCTCACGATGCCGAGGATGGTGGTGAAGAGGATGATCTGGCGCGCGTCGTATTTCTTCGGGTCGCGGAGATCCGCGGCGTCGATCGAATCGGTCGCGATCGTGATCATCGGGAAGTCCGAAAGCAGGTTCAGCAGGAGGATCTGCAGCGGCAGCATCGGCAGGAAGTTCACAAGCAGCGAGGCGATGGCCACGGAGTAGAAGTTCCCGAAGTTCGAGGCGAGCGTCACCTTGAGGTATTTGATGGTGTTGCCGAACGTCTTCCTGCCTTCCTCGATGCCGTCGAAGATGACCGAGAGGCTGCGGTTGAGCAGGATGACGTCCGCCGCCTCCTTGGCGATGTCGGACGCGCCTTCGACCGCCAGGCCGACGTTGGCCATCTTGAGGCCCGGGGCGTCGTTGAAGCCTTCGCCGAGGAAGCCGACGGTGTATTTCTCCTGGAGCAGCGACAGGACCGCGAATTTCTGGCTCGGGTTCATGCGCGCGAAGACGTGGAAGTCGTGGACGGCGCGATGCCGGTCCGCGCTGTTCATCGCGTCGAGCTCCGCGCCGGAGACGGTCGCGAGCGGATCCGTGATGATGCCGAGCTTGCTCGCCACGGCGCCCGCGACCTCCCGCGAATCGCCGGTGAGGATCTTGATCTGCACGCCCAGCCGCTTCGCTTTCTTGACCGCGGCCGCGGCGCTTTCCTTGAGCGGGTCGAAGAAGGAGATGAGCCCCACGAATTCGAGGCCGTGCTCCTCGACCTTGATCGCCGCGTCGCGCGCGAGCCCGCGTTTCACCGCCACCGCGATCACGCGGTGGCCGCCGAGTCCCTGCCGGACGAGGTATTTGCCGAGGGCGAGCTGGTCGGGCGCTTCCCCGCAGAGCGGGAGGATGTCGTCCGGGGAGCCGCGCGTCACCATGAGCGTCGCGCCGTCGGCGGACTCGAGCAGCACGCTGTTGCGCCGGCGGACCGGATCGAACGGCAGCTCGGAGAGCTTCTTCGAGGTCCGCGCTTCTCGCTGCAGCGCCGCCCCCGCATGCTTCCAGATGGCGACGTCGAAGGCGTTGTTCTGCTGCTTCGCATGTTCGCCGAGGAACGACGAACCGAGCACGGCGCAGCGCACGCAGTCCTCGGCGTCGGCGGCCCGGACGTCGGAGACGACAAGCTCGTTCTTGGTCACGGTGCCGGTCTTGTCGGTGCACAGGATGTCGACGCTGCCGAGGTCGTCGATGGCGGAGAGCCGTTTCACGATGACCTTCTTCTTGGCGAGCCGCAGCGCGCCGCGCGACAGCGACACCGTCGAGACGACCGGCAGGGCCTCCGGGATGACGCCGACGGTGAGCGCGATCGAGAAGATGAGGAGTTCCTGCAGCCGGTCCGATCCCTTGAGTAGCAGGTTCAGCACGAACATGAAGGCGATCGTCACGATCACGAGCTTCATGATGAACGCGCTGAATCCGGCGATCTCCTTTTCGAAGGCGCTGACGGTCTTCGTCTCCGAGGTGAGCCGGGCGATGCCGCCCAGCGCGGCGTCGCGCCCGGTCGCCACGACGACGGCGGTCGCGTCGCCCGTCAGCATCAGGGTCCCCGAGAAGCCGATGTTCGTCGCCTGGAAGTATTCCGCGGGCGGGGAGGGGAGCGGCGCGGCGTCCTTGTAGACGGACGTCGATTCACCGGTCAGGATCGATTCGTCGGCGGCGACGTCGTTCGTCGCGATGAAGCGGACGTCGGCGGGGAGCTTGTCGCCCGCCTGGAGCTTCACGACGTCGCCCGGCACGAGCTCGCCAGCGTCGATGATCCGGACCTTGCCGCCGCGGACGACGTGGGTCGTCTGTTGCCAATACCGCATGAGCACCTCGACCGCCTTCTCCGCGCGGAATTCCTGGTAGAAACCGAGGCCGGCATTGATCGCCGTGAACAGGACGATCATGATCGCGTCGAAATGTTCGCCGGTGACGAACGCGACGGCCGCCGCCGCGAAGAGGAGATAGATGAACGGCGACGCGAGTTGGCGCACGAACACGTCCCAGGCCGTCTTCCTGGCATGAGCGATCCTATTGGGACCGAAGCGCGCCCTGCGGCCGTCCGCCTCCGCGTCGGACAGACCGACGGAGAGGTCCGTTCCAAGGGTGGAGAGCACCGCTTCCTGCGGTCGGGTCGCCGCCTCTTTGAAGTCCAGGATCTCGGTTTCCATATATGCGGCATCGTAGCACAGGCGGGGGGCGCCGTCAGTCGGTTTTAAGCGGATTTCCGGCCCTTCCTTCCGCCGCGCGGAATTGGTATAGTGTGCATGCTTATGGTTGGACGCCTTTTTGCGCAGAAAAAGCGCCGGGTTCTCATCAACGAGTTCACCATTCTCGGCGTGTTCATCGCCGTCGTCGTTTTCGGACTCCTGTACGGAGTGCTGCTCGCGGTCACCGGGACGTTGTTCCCGGATGTCCGCGGGGCATTCCCCGCCGCGCAGCCCGTCGTCGCGCCGACGATGGCGGAGTATGAGGTCGAGGCCCGCGAGGTCCTAGCCCCGTTCTTCACGCAGGCGCTGCAGATGGCCCCCGCGGACTTCGCAGGCGACACCGGCGCGATGCTCCAGCTCGTGCAAAAGACGCAAGACCGCCTGCTGCGCGTCCGCGTCCCGAAGGAATATCAGGATGCGCATCTCGGGTTCGTCCTGCTGCTCGACCAGTGGAAACGCGCGCTCGCCGGCTCCGGCCCCGATCGCGAAGTCGTGCTCCAGAAGACCAAGGACCAGGCAGCCGCGAATCAGTGGCTCGGACTCTGATAACCCTTAGCGGCCGCGTCGGCCGCGCATATCCGGTATGACAAGGTTCGACGCCTTTTCGCCGCAGGAACGGGAGACCATCAAGAAGGAGATCAAGCAGGAGATCAGGAGCGAGGACAAGCGCAAGCGGCTGATCGGCTGCAGCGTCCTGTTCATCGTCATCGTCCTGGCCATCGGCATGCCGACGCTGTACGTGGCCGCGCAGTTTGCGAAGTCGGGGTTCTTCGACGTGCCGGTCCTTTCGCGTTCGCTGTACAAACCATCGGAGCCCGTGCGCGCCGTGATCCCGCTCGTCGGTTCGAAACCGGAGGACATCTATCGCGTGCTCGGCACGAAGGTCAAATACGAACCGCAGACGTCTCAGGCGACCTTCTCCGTCTCCGAATCGGAGCTCACGACCCTCGTGCAGCATTCCGTGGCGAGCGCGCCCCCGAACGTGCTGCCGTTCCCCATCAGGACGATCCAGGTCGCCATCGATCCGGACGCCGTCGAGATTTTCGCCATCTCCCCGCAGAAGAACCGCGACGCCACCGTCCGCGTCCGGTTCAAGCCCACCGTGAAGAACGGCGACCTGCGCGCGGACGTCGCGGAGATCAAGATCGGCAGCCTGGTTGTGCCGCAGAAGATCGGCCAGCTTCTCTTCTCCGCGTTCAGCACGCTCGTCACCGACTCGGTGACGACGGCCGTCGCCAACGTCGGCCGGCTCGTCGACATCGGTCTCGACCAGGGCACCGCGCGGTTCGTTATCGTCCCGACCGCCCCACGCTGATGCCGGTATGCGCAGAGCCGTCTTGAACACGTATCCATGGACGGCGGCAGCCCTCATCGGCGCCGCTTTCGCGGCTGCCTACGCGGCGGCGCGTTGGGCGCCCGAGGCGGCTCCCTACGTCATCCTCGCGGCAGGCGTCCTCGCGGTCGCCGCCGCGTCGTTCGCCGCCTACGGGCTCGCGCGCACGTCCCATTCCCGGCGCGTGGCGGCGCTCACGGCGGCGACTCCCGCGACGCTCGTGGCGGGGGCTTTCGGCAGCTTCCTCATCATCGATCACGCGGCCGGCGTTGCGGCGACGGCTGCGGCGACGGTCGTTCTCTCGGCGATCTATCTCGCGTACCTGCGGGGGATGGTGAACGGGGACGAACGGTTCCGCCCGGCCGATTTTTCTCACCTCTCCTTCGCGGTCCACGCCGTCACGGTGTTCTTCACCCTCGTCGCGTCCTACGGGATGCCCGACTATCTGCAGCTGCCCGTGCCGTTCGCCTCGGTCGCCGTGGCCGCCATCGTTTTCGTCGTTTCGGCGGAGACGCTCCGGCGCGCCGGTCTCGCGGGCAAGGAGGCAACCGTGCTTTCCGCCGCCTTCGTGGCGCTCGCGGTCCAGTTGTTCGTCGGTCTTTCGTTCCTGCCCACGTCCGACCTCGTGAACGCGACGGTCGGCACCGTGCTGTACTCGGCGGGACTCCACGTCGTCGTGGCCATGCTCGATTCCAGGGGAGCGGCGCCCGCGTACCGCCGCCAGTTCGCGTTCTCCCTCCTGCTCGTCATCATCGTGTTGTCCACCGCCCGCTGGGCCTGACCTATGCCTGATCAGCACGCCGTCCCGTCCCCGCGCCGCTCGGTCCTGCCGACGCTTGTCGTCAGCGTCTTTTTCGGCGCCGCGGCGGGCGTCGTCGGGACGCTCGTGATCTTCGCGTACGTCGCGCCGACCATCGCGCTCCATGGCACGCCATACGCCGTCCAGGGCGGCGCCGCGCGCAGGATCGCCGACGAGGCGCCGGCCACCGCGGTCGAATTGGCGGGGCGAGCCGCCGTCACGCTGGCCCTCGCGAAGGGGGGAGCGGGCACCCCCGATGCCGGGTACGTGCCTGGCGACGCGATCGGCGCCGGTTTCGTCCTCACGTCCGACGGTTGGCTCATCACCTTCGGCGACGGCGCGTTCGCCAAGGCGAAACGCGTCACCGATCTCGTCGCCGTCATCGGGAGCAGGGCGTACCCCGTCCGGCGCATGGTGCGCGATTCGTACTCCGACGCCGCCTTCCTCAAGGTCGACGCGGTGAACCTGCCCGTCATCGCGTTCGGGTCCGCCGAAGCCGTCGGAACGGGCAACGTGCTCTTCGCGCCTGATGCCGCCGGGGGCCTGCGCCGGCTGTCCGTGCTCGCGTATGACGTCGCGCCCGCGAAGACCGTCGACGACCTCCTTCGTTCGTCCGAGCGCCTTGAACGGGTCATCCTGACCTCCGATGCTTCGCTGCTTCCTGGGACCATGGTGCTCGACGCCAAAGGCGAGGTGATAGGCATCGCGGGGATCGACGGTCAGTTCGGGCAGATCGTCGTGCCCGTGGAGGCGTTCACGGGGGTCATCGGTCCGGTCCTGCGCGACAAGCAGCCGGCTCGGTCTATGCTCGGCGTGCATTTCGTCGACCTTTCGCAGGTCTCGTCGCAGGGTCCGGAAGGGCTGACCAGGGGAGCGCGCGTGGCCGCATCGGCCGACGGCAAGACTCCCGCGGTGTTGAAGAAAAGCCCCGCCGAGGCCGCCGGACTCAAGGCCGGCGACGTCATCGTCGCGGTCGATGGCGCGCCCGTCTCGGCAAAAAACCCCCTTCCCGACGCGCTCGCGGACTATTCGCCGGGCGACGTCGTCACCCTGACGGTCGTGAAGGCGGGAAGTGCCGTCGAGACCTCCCGGGACGTCACGCTCGGCACCGCGCCGACGCCCTGAAGGCCCCGCCACGATTGACAAAAGGCCGTTTTCGTGCTAACCTGCTCGGTTGCTCGAATGAAACCCGACGACCATGCATTCGATGGAATCCCATTATCTCTACGCGCTCGCGAGGGGCTGGAAACAGACCCTCCTTTTCGCGGTCCTCACTGCCATCGCCGGCGTCGGCCTCAGTTTCCTGTTTCCGCTCCAGTACAGTTCGACGATGCGGATGCTCATCATCCAAAAGCAGCTCTCCGATACCGACCCCTACACCGCCATCAAGGCGTCCGAACGCATCTCCGACAACCTCGGCCAGATCATCTATACGACCTCGTTCTTCGACAAGGTCATGGGCGCCAAGTTCAACATCGACCAGTCGATCTTCAAGGCCGACGAGAGCAAGAAGCGGAAACAGTGGCATGACATGATTGCGACCAGGGTGGTCCAGAACTCCGGCATGCTCGTCGTCACCGTCTATCACGTCGATCCCAAGCAGGCCGAGCAGATTTCCCGGGCCATCGCCTTCGTCCTCACGACCGAGGGCTGGCAGTACATCGGCGGGGGCGACCTCGACGTCAAGCTGGTCGACGACCCCCTCGTGTCCCGGTATCCAGTCCGTCCGAACATCCCCGCGAACGCCTTCATGGGCCTTATCCTCGGCGTCATCGCTGGCACCGGCTACGTCCTGGCAAACGCCCGCAAACACTCGGTGTTCGGAGTGCCGCAATAAAGCCGTTATCTTCGCTGAAATAAGCCGGTAAAACCCCCTCCCATGAGGGGGTTTTAGGTCCTTTAGGGGAGTGTCAGCCAATCTTGACAATAGGGCTGATTTATGCTATAGTCCCTTGTTCGCAATTGATGGGGGAACTCTGGGACCGTTTGGCGGCATCGATGACACCTCCTCCTTGTCCTCGGTGCCTGCCAAACGGTCCCAGCGCTTCACCGCTCTGGAAGGTCATTACAACCGAATCCGCACAACACGACACGAGGTTTTCAGCATGAAATCCTTCATGCTGCGCTTTGCCGGTCAAACCCGCCCGTAACGGGGCAACACAAACGCCCCCTACGGGGGAGGAGGAATCCGACATGAAGACCCTGTACACCGCAATCGCGACTCTGGTCCTGTCTCTCTTCGCAGTCCGGCCCGCCATGGCTCAGGAGTCGAGCGGCCCGCTCCCGGAAATCCGGGTGGCGCTGCCGCCCGCCCTCGCCTCGTGCGTCGCCGCCTGCACGGCCGCGTCCGCGTCGCCCCGTCCCGCCGATCACACCGAGTGCTCCGGCGTCACGGACACGACGCGGTGCGACCGCATCGAGCGGCTCGCCCGAGAGGTCTCCCGCCTCCGCACGGAGGTGAACGGCCACGCGAGGACCCTCCGGGACCGCGAACGGCGCATCCACGCCCTCGAGGACCAGGTGGGCTTGCTGCGAGAGCGCAATGCGGACCTCGAGCGTCAGCTGCGAGAGGAACGCGAGGCGATCACTGCGCTGCAGGGGGACATCGCGTCCCTTCGCCGGCAGTACGACCTCCTGCTCCGTGGCTACGTCGATCTGGCCGCGCGCGTCGGCGTCCTCGAAGATCGCTTCGGCGAGATGTCGACGACCGTCACCGCGCTCTCCGGCCGGATCTCGTCCATCGAGTCGCGCATGGTGTCCGTCAGGTTCGGTGTCCGCACCGGCCCGATGGTCCTCGGCTCGCTCGATGGCACGCTGTACAGCGGCTGGCTCGTGGCTCCACAGCTCACGTTCCAGCTGACGCCCGGCTGGCGCGTCATGGCCGAAGCAGGCGCGCCGTTCTCCGTCAGTTCGTCTCCGGTGGGGACGTATGTCCGCGGTTCCGCGGCGTATGACTTCACCCCGAACTGGTCCATGGAAGGCGGCATCTCGTCCACCTGGACGGGGTACAACTCCCATCTGCAGGCCAAGTCGGCCTGGGTGATGGGGGATCTCGGCGCGAGGTTCAGCTACCGTTGGTTCAACGTGAGCGCGAACTTCATGGCCGGGTCGGAGTTCGATCAGGGCTCCGCCAGTCCGGCGTTCGGCGGGATGCTCCTCTTCGGAGGAGAGTTTCCGCGGTAGCGCAGCAGGGGGGGGGG
>JAVHQX010000143.1:0-2155 GCA_036171355.1 Patescibacteria group bacterium
CCGTCGCGCCCACGTTGCGGGCATGGGCGGCGAGTTCCGCGACCGGCGTGACCGTGCCGAGGACGTGCGAGGCTCCGGTGATCGCGACGACCTTGGTCTTCGGGCCGATGAGCGCCTTCGCGGCGTTCATGTCGAGCAGATACTCCTTGGTGATCGGGATCGCTTTCACCGCGAATCCCCGCTCGATGCCGAACTGCTGCCACGGGATGAGATTCGCGTGGTGCTCCATGAGGGTCATGACGACCTCGTCGCCCTTGCCGAGCGCCTTCGAGAGGCCGCGCGCGACCAGGTTCAACCCTTCGGTCGCGCCGCGGGTGAAGACGATTTCGTCCTCGTTCGCCCGGATCAGGTCCGCGACTTTCCGGCGGACGGCCTCGAAATGTTCGGTTGCCCTTTCGCTCAGGCCGTACATGCCGCGGTGCACGTTGGCGCGGTAGTTGCAGTAGTAGGCGTCCTGCGCTTCGAGCACCTGCACCGGCGTCTGCGAGGACGCGGCGGTGTCGAGGTACGCGAAACGCTTCCCCTCGGCCTTGGCGAGCACGGGGAAATCCTTCCTGATCTTCATGACGTCGAGCGATGGCCTTTGCATATATCGATGAGAATCAATGCCTCCAATTCCATCACCGCGCGACCGCGTGGTCAACGCGCTCGCCGATAAGGCACTGTACCATGTCCTCGAGCCCGGCATCGCGCATGTCTTCCACTACCGGCGCGAAGAATCCTTCGATGAGGAATTTCCGCGCGGCGGTCCCGTCGAGCCCGCGCGACATGAGGTAGAACAGCTTCTCCCCGTCGATGCGTCCGACGGACGCGGCGTGACCGCAACGGACGTCGTCGGTGCCGATCTCGAGGTTCGGCAGCGAATCCGCCTCGGCCTTGCCGCCGAGGAGTAGCACGTCTTCCCGCTGGTTCCCCGAGCATCCCCGCGTGCCCTTCTCGACGCGTACGAGGCCGCGGTAGATCGACTTGGAGGAATCCATCAGCGCCCCGCGCGTGCGGAGGTCTGAGGACGTGCGGGAGGCGAGGTGACGGACCTCCTGGGACAGGTCGAAACGCTGCGCGCCGCGGCCGAAGAACAGCGATTTCGCGCGAACGGAGGCGCCCTCTTCCGCGAGCGCCGTCGCGATGCGCGACTGTGCGAATCCGCCGCCGAAGACGCACTCGATCCAGGTGATGACGGCGTCGCGTCCGGCGATCCCGCGCTTGGCGGAGAGATCGGTCACGGATTCCGCGAAGTCCTGCAGGCTGATGTGCGTGACCGCGGCGCCCGGGCGCGCGATGACGTCGGTGACCGCGCTGCGGAACGCGGCGGCCGCGCCCGCGGCGGAACGGAGATGCTCGACCACCGTCACGCGGCTCCCCTCCTCGGCCACGATGACGACGTTCTCGACGCGGCGCCGGTCGGCGAGTTCGAGGTCGACGCGGACGGGTTCCGCACAGGCGAGCCCCGCAGGGACGACGATCAGCAGGCCGTTGCCCGCGTGGGCGCGGTGCCAGGCGGCGATCTTGGCTTCGCGGCCGTCATCGGCGGCGATCGCCGCGCGGACGAGCGGCTCGTAGCGTTCGAGCGCGCACGCCTGGGAGAGCGTCATGGCGACGACCCCTTCCGGCACGCGGACCGCGGCGGGTGCGCCAGCCGCGACGTCGTCGAATGCCAAATCGATCTCCTTCGGATTGAAGAAGATGTTGAGCCCGTAAGCGAACCGGGGCTCGGGGAGGGTCTTCCAGTCGGATTTGACGGCGAGGTCCTTCATAAACGTCAGCCCACGGCGCCCTGCATTTCGAGTTCAATGAGCTTGTTCAGCTCGACGGCGTATTCCAAAGGAAGCCGCTTCACCACGGGTTCGATGAACCCGCTCACGATCATCTTGGTGGCCTGCTCCTCGTTGAGGCCGCGCGACATGAGGTAGAAGATCTCCTCGTCGCCGATGCGGCCCACGGTCGCCTCGTGCGCGACGTCCACCGCGTCGGCGTCGACGCGCATGGCCGGATAGGTGTTCGAGACCGAACCGTCGCCGATGAGCAGCGCGTCGCAGTTCACGGAGCAGGCGGCGTCCCGCGCGGCGGGCGTCACGCAGACGAGGCCTCGATAGGTCGAGACGCCGCCATCCTTGCTGATCGACTTCGAGATGATCTTCGAGCTGGTGTTTGGGGC
>JAVHQX010000144.1:0-9869 GCA_036171355.1 Patescibacteria group bacterium
GGGCTGCGCCTCTTCGTCGCCGGCGGCGCGCAGGCGCTCTTGTTCTTCGAACCGCTTGCGCTGGTCGATCGGGTCGTTGAGTTCCGAGAAGGCCTTGACCAGCTCCACGCCGCGGCCGAGCACGAGTTGGAAGCTCTCGACGTAGCGGCCGTCGCCCGGCTTGCGCTTGGCGAGCGGCAGGATGACCGTCGGGTGGTCGATGATGAAGGTCGGATCGACGATGTTCGGGCGCACCGTCTTCTTGTAGAGGTTGTCGAGGATGGCGCCGAGGTCGTCCTGAGTCTCGACCTTCACGCCGAGGCCATCGGCCGCCTTGGCGAGCGACGCGCGGTCCGGATACTCCTCGATGTCGATGCCGCCGAATTCCTTGATGGCATCGCGGAAGGTGATGCGCGGGTACGGACCCGAAAAATCGATCTTCGCCCCGTCGTGTTCGACGAACGGCGAGCCGTTGACTCGCGTGGTCACGGCGGCGAGCATGCGCTCGGTCATGCCCATGAGGTCGCGGTAGTCCGCGTACGCCATGTAGAACTCTATCGAGGTGAACTCGGGGTTGTGCAGGTGGTCGATGCCCTCGTTGCGGAAGATGCGGCCGATCTCGAACACGCGCTCGAAACCGCCGACCACCAGGCGCTTGAGGTGCAGCTCGGTGGCGATGCGGAGGTACAGGTCGATGCCCAGCGCGTTGTGATGCGTCACGAACGGCTTGGCGGTGGCGCCTCCGGCGACCGACTGGAGCACGGGCGTCTCGACCTCCATGAACCCCTCGGCCTCCAGGAACCGGCGGATCTCGCTCACGATCAGGCTGCGCTTGCGGAAGACGAGGCGCACCTCGGGGTTGGCGATGAGGTCGAGCTCGCGGCGGCGATAGCGGACCTCGACGTCGGCGAGGCCGTGCCATTTGTCGGGAAGCGGCGACAGCGCCTTGGTGAGGAGCGTCCAGGATTTCGCCTCGACGCTCTTCTCGCCGCGCTTGGTCACGAAGCACGTGCCCGAGACCTGCACGAAATCGCCACGGTCGACGATCTTCTCGAAGGTCTCGAACGATGTCGTTCCGAGCACGTCGCTCTTGAGGTGCAGCTGGATCTTGCCGCTGCCGTCCTCGATGTCCGCGAAACAGGCGCCGCCGTGCCCGCGGATAGCCCGGAGGCGGCCGACGACGGTGACCTCGGTCCCGTCGGCGACCGTTTCCTCGAAATTCAAGAGGAGCGACGCGATTTCGTGCGTCCTTCGGGATACCGCCGGATACGGGTCGATGCCCATGGAGGCGGCGACGTTCAGCTTTTCGAGCCGCACCGCGCGCTCTTCGATGGGATTCTTCGGTTCCTGCATACCGTCAGCAACTGATTTCCTTTACCACGTACGACTTCCGGCCAGCCGGTACCTTGAGCTCGGCGATTTCCCCGATCTTCTTGCCGAGGAGCGCCTGTCCAAGCGGAGATTCGTTGGAGATGAGCCCCTTCAGGGGGTCCGCTTCGGTCGAGCCGACGATGGTCAGCACCTTTTCCTTGCCGTCGGATTCGATCTTCACGCGGCAGCCGATCGTGACCATGTCGGAGGCCTTCGCTTCGATGACGACCGCGCGATAGATGCCGTCCTCGAGCTCGTAGATGCGGCTTTCGACCCAGCCCGCCTCGTCCTTGGCGTCATGGTAGTCGGCGTTCTCCTTGAGGTCGCCGAGGTCCTTGGCCTTCTCGATGCGGTTGGCCACCTCGCGGCGCTTCTCAGTCTTGAGGTAGTGCAACTCCTGCTTCATTTTTTCCAGTCCCTCCTTGGAGACGTAGACGGGGTTGTCCATAGCTTCCGAATGAGTGTATCGAGGCCTTGTTCGGGGTAATGGTCAGCGTATCGCATGCGGAGAAAAGAGAAAAGAGATGAACAGAGGGGCGAACGGGAGCCCGGCGGGACTTTTCTTTTTTCGCTTCTCCCTTTTTCACTTTGAAAAGTAGCGCTGGTAGATCGCCTTGGCGATCGGCGTGGCGGAGGTGGAGCCCTCGACGCCTTCCTCGATCATGACGGTCACCACGACCTCCGGCTTGTCGTAGGGGGCGAACGAGGTGAACCAGGCGTGCGGCGACTTGGTCGGGTGCCATTGCGCGGTGCCAGTCTTGCCGGCGACCGCCACCGGCAGGTCGGCGAGCGACCGGGCGCTGCCGGAGGTGACGGCCTGGCGCATTCCCCTCCTGACGGCATCGATGGATGCCTTGTCCGTGACCTGGGGGTCGATGACCTCCGGTTCCTTCGGCGTCCTGGCGCCGTCGCTCGAGGTGACCGCGGCGACGACGTGCGGGCGGACGAGCGCGCCTCCGTTGGCGAAGACCGCGGTCATGGCCGCGATCTGGAGCGGCGTCACGATGACGTCGCCCTGGCCGATGGCCGCATGATAGGTGTCGCCGATGTACCAGGCCTCTTTTTTCACCCGCTCTTTCCACTCTTTCGACGGAAGGAAACCGCCGGCTTCGGAAGGAAGGTCGATGCCGAGCGGCGCGCCGAATCCGAATTTCCGCGCATAGGCCGTGATGCGGTCGATGCCCAAACCCTTGAAGCCGCCGTAGCCGCCGCCGACGTAGTAGAAGAAGGTGTTCACGGATTCCGCGAGGGCCTTGGCGAGGTTCGTCGGGCCGTGTCCGCCGGCCTTCCAGTCCGGGAAATACCACTTGTCGACCCTGATGCCGCCCGTGGAAAGCACGGTGGTGTTCGGCGTGATCACGCCTTCCGCCATGGCCGCCGCGCCCACGACGGGCTTGAAGACCGAACCCGAGGCGAGCGCGCCGGAGATCGCGCGGGAGAAGAGCGGGTTGTCGGGATTCTTCGTCAGCGCCTCGTATTCGTCCGTCGAGATGCCTCTGGCGAAAAGGTTATTGTCGAATGCCGGCTCGCTCACCATCGCGAGGACCTCTCCCGTGGAAGGTTTCAGGACGATGACGCTGCCGCGCGTCTTGCCCGCCGCCTTGAGCCCGTCCTTGAAGATCCGCTCGACGTCCTTCTGGAGGGCGGCGTCGATGGTCAGGACGAGGTTCTTGCCCGGGGCGCCCGTCTCTTCCGAGATGATCTTCTTCTGCCGTCCAGTCGCGTCGACCTCGACGCGCCGTTTGCCGTACGTGCCGCGGAGCACGGATTCGTAGGATCTCTCGAGGCCGGTCTTGCCGATGAAATCCGAAGGCTGATACGGAGCGCCGCCCTGCGCCGCGAGCTCTGTCTGCGTCAGGCGGCCTTCGAAGCCGAGGACGTGCGACAGCGACGGCACCTCGGCGCCGTCGAGGTACTCGCGCCGCATGCCCGTCTCGAGCGCGATGACCGGCGTGGCGGCGTTCTCGATCTCGATGCGGACGGCCTGGTCATGGCCGATGTTGTCGGCGACCGTCACTGCGGAGCCGCCGTAGTCCTTGAATTCCGCCATCTTCTGTTCGATGTCCGAGGGCATGAGGCCGAGGATGTCGGCAAGGCGGCCGATGGCGTCGCGACGCGCCTGCGGGTCCTTGGGCAGGTCGTCGGGCGTGATCGTGACGGAAAAATCGGGGATGTTCCGGACGAGCGGCGTGCCGGACCGGTCGTACATGACCCCGCGTTCCACGGGCACGAGCAGCATCCTGCTGCGGTTTCCCTCGGCGAGGCGGACGTAATCGCCGCCCCTCACGATCTGCACGTACGCCGCGCGCAGCACGACGATCAGGAGCAGCGCGGCCATGGCGGCGAACGCCATGCGGATCTTCCGGGAGCTGAGCGCCAGGCCCATGTAGGCGGGCTGCGACGCGATGTCGGCCGCCATACCCGCGCTGCCGAGGAAGGCCTCGTCGACGATGTTCGCGTCGTAGGGCGTGCGCAACGCGCCCAAACCCGTTTCCCCGTCGGTGAGCGGGAACGGTCCGGGCGACGGCGACCATGTGGTGAAGTCTTCCGGCATGTCAGCGGAGGAAGAAGAAGCGAGAGAAGGCCTTTTTGGCGAGCGCGCCGATTCCGACCGCGACGAGCGCGGCGGCGAGCTGGACCGCGATGGCGGCGAGGGCGCCGGAAAAGGCGGCCGCGTCGATCGCGGGGAACATCGGGAATCCGACGAAGGTGGCCCGGACGACGCGCACGGCGGCGAGGGCGGCGTTCGCGAGCGCGTACACCGCGACGTTGATGCCGACGGTGCCCGGCCACGAATGGTTGGTGAAGACGCGGGAGAACAGGCCGACGGTCACCGCGGCGAGGGCGAGAAGGATCACGGTGTTCGTGCCGAAGGGCAGCGACGAAAGCGCGTCGATGGACAGGCCCGCGGCGGTCGCGGCGACGAACGCGTCCGCGAAGCGGAAATTCGTCACGAGCGCCACGATGAGGATCAGCGGCAGGTCGACCGCGGACGCCGGATGCGGAAGCGCGGTGACGAAGCTCGCCTGGAGCATGCCGAGCAACGCGGAGAGCAGGATGAGGGGGAGGGTGCGGCGCATATCAGCGTGCGGGCTCGGTCCCTGCGGGTTCCGTCAGCACTTGGACGAAGGGCGGGTGCGAAGCCGCGGAGAACGGGACCACCGTCGCGGACTGGAACGGATCCTGCGTCTGTTTGAGCACCTTCTCGATAGTGCCGACGACGAGGCCTCGCCGGACGCCTGGCTCGATGCCGGAGGTGATGATGATGTCGCCGGGCGACAGCGTCTCGGTCTGCGGGATCAGATGGATGGCCGTGCTGAGTCCCCTGTCGCCCTCAAGGACGCCCACCGTGTCGGCGGCGTTCTGCACGGCGACCGCGAGCCTGCTCTTCGAGTCGGAGAGCAGGAGCACGGACGACGTCCGGCGGCGCGCCTCGAAAATCTTGCCGACGATGATGCCGTCGCCGACGACCACCGCCTGCCCGGGTTTCACGCCGTCCTCGGAACCGCGATCGATGACGAGCCCGTGAAAGACGTCCTCGTCGGTCTCGGAGACGACCCTGGCGAGCGTCGCGGCGTCCGACGACCTCTCATGGAAGGCCAGCGCCGCCTTCAGCCCGTCGTTCTCGACGGCGAGCTCCCGCAGCTTGGCGTTCTCGATGCGGAGCTTCTCCACGGCGGCGGAGAGCGCCGCGACGTCATCGCGGTCATCCGCGAAAAACCGCGAGAACGCGCGGTTCAGGTCCGCTCCCGCGGCATACGCCGGCGCGGCGGCGGCAAGCAGGAGCTTCGTCGCCGGGTCGGTGACCGGCCGGAGGATGCCGGACGCGGCGAGGAGGAGGATCGGCACCGCGATGATCGCGGCGACGAGGGCCCGTGAAGTCGTTCGGGAAGCCATGATAAAAGTGGAGAGTGGAAAGCGGCAAGTGGAAAGCACGGGCCGTCTCGTCGGGCTCTCCACTTTCCACTTTCAGCCCTCCACTTCGGCTAGGCGAACATCGCCCGGCGTTCCGCGGTCGTCTCCTGGGACGACGGGAGGGCGATGGTCCTGAGAAGTTCCATGTTGTCGATGAGGATGCCGGTGCCGCGGACCACGCACGTGAGCGGGTCGTCGGCGACGCGGACCGGGATTTCCGCCGCGCGGGAAATGACGCGGTCGAGGCCCTTGAGCAGCGCGCCGCCGCCCGTGAGGACGATGCCGCGCTCGTAGATGTCGGCGACGAGCTCCGGCGGGGTGATTTCCAGGGCGGATTTGATGTTCTCGACGATGGTGCGGACGGACCTCGCGAGCGCCTCGCGGATCTGCGCGTCCGTCACCATGATCTCCTTGGGAAGGCCGGTCACCATGTCGCGGCCGCGCATCTCCATGGTGAGCGGCTCCTCGAGCTGCATGGCCGAGCCGATGCGTATCTTGATGTTCTCGGCGACGCGTTCCCCGAGCAGCAGGTTGAAGTTCTCGCGCGCGAACTGGACGACGTTCTTGTTGAACTCGTCGCCGGCGATCGGCAGCGACTTCCAGGTCACCACGCCCGAGAGCGAGATGACCGCGATCTCCGTCGTGCCTCCGCCGATGTCGACGACCATGTTGCCGACCGGCTCGGTGATGGGCAGCCTCGCGCCGATCGCCGCGGCCATGGGTTCCTCGACGAGGAACACCTCCCGCGCTCCGGCGTTGACGGCGGCGTCTTCGACCGCCTTGCGTTCCACCTCCGTGAGGTCGAGCGGCACGCCGATCACGATGCGGGGTCTCGGCAGGATCGAGAAGTTGTCCTTGTGCGCCTTCTCGATGAAGAACTTGAGCATCTTCTCGGTCACCTCGAAGTCGGAGATGATGCCGGAGACGAGCGGTTTGACCGTCGAGATGTGCGCGGGCGTCTTGCCGATCATGTCCTTGGCCGAGTGGCCGACGGCGACGATCTGGCCGGTCCGCATGTTCAACGCGACGACGGAGGGCTCGTTGATGATGATTCCCTTGTCCTTGCAGTAGACCAGGGTGTTCGCGGTGCCGAGGTCGATGCCGAGGTCCCTCGAGAATCTCCCCAGGAAATTATTGAACATCTTTTTTGTTCATTAACGCGTGGCGCGGCTTTTCGAATTTCGTCAAGTATAGCCGCGGAACCTGGAAGAAGCAAGACCGAAAAAGCGCCACGGCCAAGCCGGATGGCGCGCCGTCATCCCCTCCCCCGTCAGGACTTGATTTTGGCTGAAATGAAGAAAAATTCGAGCACGGTGAGCGCGGCGATGATGAGCAGGGCGATCCACCAGCTCAAGAGGGACCGGCTTTGGAGGAACAGCGCCACGACGATGAGCAGGGCGAGGAGCACCGCCTGGCGGAACGAGACCGCCACGTGGCGCGACACCACGAACTGCTGCTTGAGCAGCGCGGCCCGGAGCAGGAATCCGATCACCGACAGCGTGCCCGTGAGCGCGAGGAAGAGGCTGGCGTAAAAGGCGCCGAACACCAGCGGCTGGGTGTCGGTCGGGTCGACGGTGCCGACGATGAGGCCGACCGCGGTCCAGGCGAGCGCGGTGCCGATGGCCATGAGCACGAGGTATTGCCGGAGGGTCATACTTGCCGCGGCAAGTATAGCAAGAACGGCGCCGGCGGACGAGCGCTCAGGAGGCGCGGACGCGGATGACGATGTCGCGGCCCAGCCGCCTGTTGGCGGCGGCGATCACTTCCTGTTCACGGAGCCGGACGGTCTCGGCGTAGACGGAGCGGTCGCAGGCGACCTTGAGCGTTCCGTCTTTGAAGGCCGCCGCGCGGCAATGCCCGGCGACTTCCGCGCCGAACGTCAGATGGATCGCCGCCTGGCCCGCCTCGACGACTTGCGCCGCCTCGACGCCGCGCGCGAGTTCCCCTGACTTCCTGAGCGACGACGGCAGCAGCCGTCCGAGTTTTTCGAACATGGTCGTGGGGTTAGGCGGCGCGGAATTCGCAGATCTCTCTGAAGTCGCAGAACTTGCAGTGGCGGCCGGGCGTCGGCGTGAAATCCCCCGCCTTGATGCGGGCGACGGCCTCCTCGGCGTCCGCTTCGACCTTGGCGAGCTGCTTCTCCGTGCCAAGGAAGCTGACGCGCGTCCCGTCCTTGAGGAAATGGTACGTGAGCTTCACCGGCACGATGCCGAAAAGGCGCGACACCGCGATCTGGTACAGCAGGAGCTGGCGTTTGGCGTCGGCATCGAGATCGTCTTCGGTCTTCGGCTTGCCGGTCTTGTAGTCGATGATCTCGACGCCGCCGTCGGCCTCGTCGATCCGGTCGATCGTGCCCTTGAGCGTCGACGAGCCGATCTTGAGGCTGAATTCCTTCTCGAGATACCTCGGCCTCGGCCGCGCGGCGGCGCACTGGTCGTAGAACCGTGACAGCATCTCCCTGCCGTCGGCCCGGAAACGCTCCTTTTCTTCCTTGCTCTCGTACCAGTCGTCGCGCCAGACCTCCTCGTATTTCTCGAGCAGTTCGTCTTTGCCGACGGAAAGAGCCGGTGCATTCCCTCCTCCTTCGGGGGACCCGCCGGAAGCGGGAAACAGCGACCCCTGTTTCGCCGCGTCGCGTTCGGAGACCGTGGCCAGGAACCATTCGAGCGCCTCATGCATGGTGTTGCCGAAGCTCTGGGAGGCCTTGCCGAGCGACGGGATGCGGATGACGTGCGCGAGCTTGTATTGGAGGGGGCAGTTATCGTACGCCGCGAGTTGCGAGAAGCTGAAATGCGGCGGGAGCGGCAGGTCGCCCGCGACCGTCGGCGGCGCGGGCGCGGGTTCGGTCAGGCGTTCCCCGGCCGGCGCGAGCGTCGGCGAGGCGTCGAAGCCGAGTTCCGCGAGAAAGCGCGACGGCTTCTTCTTGGTCTTGCCGCCGTAATCCTCGGCGGACGAGAGGAACAGGCCGTCCTTGGCGCGGGTCATGGCCACGTAGAACAGCCGGCGTTCCTCTTCGAGATGGACGTCGCTGCCGTCGGGGAGGATCTCCTTGGTGAGCGCGTCGGGCAGCGGCAACTCGTCGGCACGCGCGATCGTCGGGAACCGCTTGTCGACGAGGTCGACGATGAAGACGAACGGGAACTCCAGGCCCTTCGAGGCGTGCACGGTCATGATGCGGACCATGTCGGGGCCGGTGTCGGGATCGAAGGCGAGCGAACCCTCCTCGCCGGATTCGCGTTCCATGGCGTACTCCTCCATGAAGCGATTGAGCGTCGGCTCCTCGTGGGCTTCCTCGAAGCGCTTGAGCCGGTCGAGGAACTGGTGCAGGTAGCCGAACTGCTCGCGCGCCTTGGCGTCGTCGGCGGCCTTGAGCTGCTTGAGGTAGCCGGAATCGGTGAGGAAGGCGATGAGCAGCTGCGAGACGCTCTTCGTGCGCGCGAGCTGCGTGTGGCGCGCGACGTCGGCGACCAGCCGGTCGAGCTGCCGCCGGGCCTCGGCGCTGAGCCACGGCAGCGCGTCGCGGCGCGCGATGACCTCGTAGAGCGACTGGCTCGATTTTTTGGCCTCATGCGCGATGCCGACGAGGTCGGCACCGGGGACGGCGTAAGGCGGCGACGTCAGGACGCGGTAGAGCGCCCTGGATTCGTGGTAGTCGTCGAGCAGCCCGAAATACGCCACGCAGTCCATGATGACCGGCTTGGCGTAGAGGCCGCGCAAGGCCAGGAACTGGTACGGGACGCCGCGGCGTTGCAGCTCGCGGCTGTAGTCATCGGCGCCCGAGTTGGAACGCACAAGGATGCAGAAGTCGCTCCACGTCCGCTCGGGGTCGGCCTCCTTCATCTCCATGATCCGGTCGGCGACGCCGGCGACCTCGTCCTCATGCGTCGCGAAACGGGAGTGCTCGACGGCCGCCTTGCCTTCGCGGACGCCCGTGAGGCGCTTGGTGATCGGCCTCCCGTCGGACGTCGTGAGTTTGGCCTCGAGGCGGTTTGGATTGTTGCGCTGGATGAAACGGTACGAGTGGTCGAGGATCTGCTGGCGCGAGCGGTAGTTGGTGGTGAGCACGACCTCCTTCGCGGCCGGGAAATCGTTCTTGAACTGGAGGATGTTCGAGACGCTCGCGCCGCGGAACTTGTAGATCGACTGGTCGTCGTCGCCGACCACGACCACGTTGCCTTCCTTGCCGACGAGCATCTTGATGAGCTCGTATTGCGCCCAGTTCGTGTCCTGGAACTCGTCGACGAGGACGTATTTGAAGCGCTTGCGGAACTCGGCGAGGATGTGCGGCCGCGTGCGGAAGATGCGGATCGCGTACATCTGCAGGTCGCCGAGGTCGAGGGCCCCCTCTTCGAGGAGCAGGCGCTGATAGACGTGGTAGGCCTCCGCGAGCTCCTTGCGGCTGGCGTTCTCGGAGATGCCCTCGGCGTCGTCCTTGTCGAGCGCGAGGTCCTTGGCATAGGCGAGATATTGCTCGGGGGAGATGTCCTCGTCCTTGGCGCGCGAGAAATGCCGGAGCATCCCATGGAGGAATTTCGTGGGATTGCCGAGCGGGCGGTAGTAGTCGAGGCGGAACTTGTCGAAATTCCGGCGCACCAGCAGGTAGG
>JAVHQX010000145.1:0-9851 GCA_036171355.1 Patescibacteria group bacterium
TGCGTGCTCGACGGCGCGGACCTCCTCAACAAGGAATCGGCGAACGCGCTGCTGAAGACGCTCGAGGAGCCGCATCCGAAGACCGCGCTCCTGCTCACGGCGGACGACGCGGAGCGCGTCATGGCCACGATCCGTTCGCGCTGCCAGGTCGTCCGTTTCTCCCGCGTGCCGGCGGCGGCGATCGCCGACGGGCTCGTCCGCCGCGGGATCGAACCCGCCCGCGCTGACCTCTTCGCGCGTCTTGCCGGAGGGCGGCCCGGCGCGGCCATCGCATACGCCGAGGATCCGGCCGCACTCGATGGGATGTTCGCCATGCGCGCCGCCATCCTGGCGATGCCGTCCTCCGCCGTGGCCGACCGCTTCGCGGCCGTGGAGAAGGCCGTGCCTCCGAAACTGCCGTTCCAGGAGGCGGTCGACCGTTCCCGCGCCTGGCTCGACCTCGCTGCCGAGCTTTTGCGCGACGCCATGCTTCTTCGCCTGGGCTCGGCCGACCGCATCATGCACGTCGACGTCCGGGAGCAGCTCGAGTCGTGGGCCGCGACCATGGATCCCGCCGCGACGCTCGCGGCGCTCGGGGAGAGCCGCGCGCTCGTCGACGCCAACGTTTCGCCCCGCGCGGCGCTTGAACGGTTGGCGCTCGTCTTTTGAGAAGGCGTCCGGCGTGATACAATGGATGGAAAGAGAAAAGAGGACAGAGAAAAGAGAAAAGTCGGCCGGGCTTTTCCTTTTTCCCTCTTCACTTTCTCACTCAGCCAGGAAGGCTATGGATAAGATCGCGAACAAATTCAGTGCGTTGGCCATCGTCGCGGGCGCGCTGCTCTTCACCGGCGCGGGCTGCATCTCGTTCAGTTCCGGCGGCACGGCGAGCGTCGGCGCCGACGGCGGCGTGTACAAGACGATCAACAAGGGCGATGCCTGGCTTTCGAAGGTCGCGATTCCGACCACGACGGGGGAGAAGAAGGCGATCAGCAACGCGAACGTCACGACCATCGTCCAGGATCCCGAGGATCCGAACGCGCTGTACATCGGCACCACCGACAACGGCATGTACTACACGTATGACGGCGGCGAATCCTGGATGCAGCCGGCGCAGCTTTCCCGCGGGCGGATCCCCTCGATCGCCATCGATTCCAAGGACAAATGCACCGTATACGCCGCGGTCGAGAACAAGCTGCTGAAATCGGACGACTGTTCGCGCACCTGGACCGTGACGTATCTGGATGCGCGGCTCGATAAGATCACCTCGTCCGTCGCGGTCGATTTCTACAACCCGAAGGTCATCTGGGTCGCGAACAATTCCGGCGACCTGCTGCGCAGCACGGACGGCGGCGCGTCGTGGACCAACGTGCGATCCTTCCAGAACCCGATCATGAAGATCGTCATGAACGCGGCCGACAGCCGGAAGCTGTACGTGGCGACCAAGGCCCAGGGCGTGTGGCGCACCGACGACGGCGGCACCAGTTGGGCCGACATGAGCGAGTCCTACAAAGATTTCTCGGGCTCCGAGGATTTCTTCGACATGGTGGCCGGCACGTCCGACGCCTCGACCCTGATCCTCGCCACGAAGTACGGCCTCATCCGGTCGACCGACGGTGGCGTGAAATGGGAGCCCGTCGAGCTGCTGACGCCCGCCGGCACGACGCTCATCTACTCGGTCGCCATCGATCCCAAGGACACCAACAACGTCTACTACGGCACGTCCACGACCTTCTATCGGTCGCCGAACGGCGGCGTGAACTGGATCCCCAAGAAGCTTCCGAGCACGAGGACGGCGACGGCCCTGCTCGTCGACCGGACGAATCAGAACGTGTTGTACCTGGGCGTCACCAGGTTCAAACAATAGCGCGCAGGGGAGGTTGAAGGGTGCGCCGCCGCGGTGTAGTCTCTCCGCTGTACCCTTAACCCCGGACCACCCCGCCCCTTTTCGTATGCCTATCGATACCCTCGCCAAGGTCCAACCCGAGCTCCAGCAGATCGTCGACTTCCTCAAGACCGACATCGCCGCGCTTCGCACCGGCCGCGCCAATCCCGCCATTGTCGAGAACGTCATGGTGGAAGCGTACGATACCCGGACCGCGCTTTCGGGTCTTGCCTCGATTACGGTCCCGGACGCCCGGTCGATCCTCATCGATCCGTGGGACAAGAGCATCCTCAAGAACGTCGAGAAGGCCATCATCGAAGCCAAGCTCAACCTGAACCCGTCGGTCCAGGGGCAGCAGATCCGCATCTCGTTTCCTGCCATGACGGAAGAGGGCAGGAAGACGCTCGTGAAGACGCTCGGCGAGAAGCTCGAGCACGCCAGGAAGAGCGTCCGCAACGTTCGCGACGAGGCCAAGGCCGAGATACAGAAGGCCGAGAAGGACAAGGTGATCGGCGAGGACGACAAATACCGCCTGCTTGAGCAGCTCGATAAGACCGCCGGCGGCATCAACGAACGCATCAAGAACATCGGCGAAGAAAAAGAGAAAGAGATCATGACCATCTGAAGCGAACCGGCGCGAGACGTAGTCTTTGACCGCGCCGGTGAAGTCCCGGCGAAAGCCGGGGGAAATCATGACGATTTAGGGGCTTCGGGGATCGGCTCCGGATACGCCGCTCGGGACCTGGAAACGGTCCCTCTGTGGCGCACTCTGCGCCGTTGTCAGCTAAAGAAGGAGGGGTGGTCATGATTAGGGGAGAAATAAGGCGAAAAACGCAGCCTCGGGGCCGCGTTTTTGATATTTGTCAACCTTATGTGACCCTATTTTAAGGCTGATTCACGATGGGTGTCAGGCAGTCTTGACAAAACTGTGGATACGTGCTATTGTAGCTTGTTCATTCAAATGGACAATCGTATCTCCCGATAGGCGAAATGGAGGGGGAACCCCTTATTGTCAGGCTTCGGCCCGTACGATAAGGGCGGCACGGACGTCGGTTTCCGCCGGTTTCGACTGGCAGACACCCACTGAAGGGCCATTACTCAGGAATCGGCCTCGGCCGATCACCCTGAGTTCCGTCTCCAGTTCGGCTTTCGGGAGTCCCTCGTGTAAGAAAGGGCGCCCTAGGCCGTCATAAGCTTCAGACGCGAATAGGTCGCGTCATCCTTGCCGTGAGGCGGGCTTGCACCTTCACCACGCGGCACATGGCGTGCCGCCTACCTCAGGAGAGGCCAATGATCCACAATCGGAAGCACGTGTTCACGGTCGCGTTGGACGGTTCCAGGGGCGAGACGCCCGAGCTGCTCATGACGGCGATCGCGATGGCCGTCTTCGACCTGGCGCCCGCGCTGTCCGACGAGGACACCGGGGTCAGCGATCTCAACTACGCGAAGAGCGACAGGCTCACCGCCGAGGAGGCCGCCAAGCACGTCATCAACGGCCGCGAGGTCGCGATGATGTTCGTCAAGGGCCGCATGTGCGTGACGCACGTCTTCGCCAGCCGGCTTACGCCGAGCGAGGCCGAGGTCGTCCTCACCATGTACGACCAGGACGGCGACGTCCTGCTCAACCGCGCCAACGAGATCATGGACATCCTCGTGGCCGAGCAGGCGACGGACGTGGACGTCGAGTTCGATCTGACGCTCGAGGACCTCCTCGAGGCCGACGACGAGCCCGTCGCCATCTCCGCCTGACCCCAGACCCGCCATCCTTCAACCAGACGCCCCGCGACCTTTCGCGGGGTGTTCTTTTTTATGCGGGAAATCCGTGCAGGGAGCCCTCGATTGCGGGTACGTCGGGCCTGTGGCACTATGATTGCTCCGCATGGCTCCATGTGGTATTTTTTGCCCATATGTCCACCTCGCCGCAGGCTGAAAAGATGGAAAAGATCGTCGCGCTCTCGAAGCGGCGCGGCTTCCTGTTTCCCGGTTCGGAGATTTACGGCGGCATCGGTTCCACCTACGACTACGGCCCGCTCGGCGTGCTGCTCAAGAAGAACGTCCGCGACGCCTGGTGGAAGGCCATGGTCCAGACGCGCAACGACATGGTCGGACTCGACACCGCCATCATCATGCATCCGAAGACCTGGGAGGCGTCGGGCCATCTCGCCGGCTTCACCGACCCGCTCGTCGACTGCAAGAGCTGCAAGAAGCGGTTCCGCGCCGATCACCTCCTCGAGGCGAAGTCCGCGGAGATGTCGGGCCTCCGCGAGAAGCCCGTCGAGATGAACGAGTTGCGCTGCCCCTCGTGCGGCGGCGAGCTTACCGACGTCCGCAATTTCAATCTGATGTTCAAGACGTCGATGGGCCCGGTCGAGGACGCGTCTTCGACCGTCTATCTCCGCCCCGAGACCGCGCAGGGTATCTTCGTGAACTTCGGCAACGTCCGCGACACGGCCAGGAAGCGCATCCCGTTCGGCATCGCGCAGACCGGCAAGTCGTTCCGCAACGAGATCACGCCCGGAAATTTCATCTTCCGGACCCGCGAGTTCGAGCAGATGGAGATGGAATATTTCGTGAAGCCGGGCACGGACGAGGAGACGTTCGAATACTGGAAGCAGTTCATGATGGACTGGTTCACCGGCCTTGGCCTCAAGAAGGACCATCTTCGCTTCTACGAGCATCCGAAGGAGAAGCTTTCGCATTACTCCAAGCGCACCGTCGACCTCGAGTACGCGTTCCCGTGGGGCTGGGGCGAGCTGTGGGGCTGCGCCAACCGCACCGACTTCGACCTCAAGCAGCACGCCAAGTTCAGCGGCCAGGACCTGACCTACCGCGACGATCTCACGAACGAACGCTACGTGCCGTTCGTGATCGAGCCGGCATTGGGCCTCGATCGCGCGGTGCTCACCTTCCTGCTCGACGCCTACGAGGAGGTCACGGGCGGCCGCTCCACCACGACCGAAGCCGTCACCGAGGTCGAGACGGTGCTGCGCTTCCATCCCGCCATCGCGCCGATCAAGGCCGCCGTGTTCCCGTTGTCCAAGAAGGAACCGCTCCAGGGCACGGCGCGCGCCATCCGCGAACAGCTCGCCAAGCGCTGGATGGTCCAGTACGACGACGCCGGCTCCGTCGGTCGCCGCTACCGCCGCCAGGACGAGATCGGCACGCCGTTCTGCGTCACCGTCGATTTCGAGACCGAGGCCGACAAGAAGGTCACCGTCCGCGACCGCGACACCATGGCGCAAGAGCGCGTGGCCATCGAAGGACTCGAGGCCTACCTCGCCGGGAAGCTCGGCTGTTAAGGGAAAGTCATCAGTCATCAGTTTTCAGTTGTCAGTCGCGCCCATCGCCCTGGCGCGCTCGATGCTGAAAACCGAAAACTGTTAACTGAGAACTCGCGCAATGATCTCCCACTCGCACATCACGCTCGCGAACGGCACGAGGGTCGTCCTCGTCCCGCATCACGACACCGCCGCCGCGACGCTGCTCGCCTTGTACGAGGTCGGTTCGCGTTACGAGACGAAAGCGGTGAGCGGTGCGGCGCATTTCATCGAGCACATGATGTTCAAGGGCACCGCGCGGCGCCCGAACACCATGGCGATCTCCCGTGACCTCGACGCCGTCGGCGCGGATTACAACGCCTTCACTTACAAGGACCACACCGGCTACTACATCCGCCTCCAGTCCGAGAAACTCGACCTCGCCGTGGACATGCTGGGGGACATGCTGTATCATTCGGCGTTCCGCGCGAAGGACGTCGAATCCGAGCGGAAGGTGATCCATGAGGAGCTCCGGATGTACGACGACAATCCGGCGATGGTCGTGGAGGAGCGCATGGAAGAGGAGCTTTACCACGGTTCCAGCCTCGGCTGGCGCATCGGCGGCACCGTCGAGACCATGAACGGCATCGGCCGCGGCGACATCGTCGCGTTCCGCGACAAGCATTACGTGCCGGCGAAGACCGTCCTCGCGCTCGCCGGCAAGTTCGACCGCGCGCAGGCCGTCGCGATGCTCGAACGGACCTTCGGCAAGGTCGCCGCGCGCCGCGCCCCGGCGCCGTACGCGCCGTTCTCGGCCGCGAAGGCCGGCAGGGGGCCGCGCGTCCGCGCCGAATTCAAGGAAACGGAACAGGTCCAGCTCGCCATGGGCTGGCCGGCCTACCGCCACGGCGATCCGCGGCTGCACGCCCTCAAGGTCATGTGCATCATCCTCGGCGGCACGATGAGCTCGCGGTTGTTCATGGCGGTCCGCGAGAAGCGCGGCCTGGCGTATTCGGTGAGCGCGTCCGCCAACCCCTACCAGGACGTCGGCAACGTCACGGTGCAGGCCGGGCTCGCCAAGGATCGTTTCCATGACGCCATGCGCGTCATCATGGCCGAGCTCGCGCGCATCAAGGACAAAGACGTGACGACGGAGGAACTGGCGCGCGCCAAGGATTTTTTCAAAGGCAAGATGGTGCTGGACCTCGAGGACTCGAGCCGGCTCGCGCATTGGTACGCGCGCCAGGAACTCCTGCTGCGCAGGGTCGAGACGCCCGAAGAACGCATCGCCGCCATGTCCGCGGTCACCAAGGCGGACGTCCGCCGCGTCGCAGCGGACGTTTTCCGCCGCGCGACGTCCGCCATCGCCGTCATCGGCCCCTTCAAGGATCCCGCGCCGATCGCCAAGCATCTTTCGGCCTTGTAACCGCGGCTTCCCGGCCGCTTCGCCGCTCAACCACCCCGCCACTCCGTATGACCACGTTTCTCGTCGGCAACTGGAAAATGCAGCTCTCCGAGACCGAATCCGAGGCGCTCGCCAAGGACGTCGTCCGGCTGTGGGCCGCGCAGGGCGCGGACAAGGCGGGCGTGCAGGTCATCGTCTGTCCGTCGCACATGGCGATCGAAGAGGCGGCCAAGGCGGTGAAGGGCACGCCGGTCGCCCTCGGGGCGCAGGACGTCTTCTGGGAGGACAAGGGCGCGTACACCGGCGAGGTTTCGCCGAAGACGCTAAAGGAGCTGGGATGCGAATATTGCATCATCGGCCATTCCGAACGCCGGCAGTATCTCGGCGAGACCGACAAGATGGTCAACAGGAAGGCGCTGGCGCTCCTGCGCCACAACATCACGCCGATCGTCTGCGTCGGAGAGACCATGGACGAGCGCCGCGCCGGCAAGCGCGACGCGGTCGTGATCGCGCAGGTCCGGGCCGCGCTCGCGGGCGTGAAGCCGGTGGGCACGCAGAAGGTCATCGTCGCGTACGAGCCGCGCTGGGTCATCGGCACCGGACAGGCCGTGTCGCCGGAGGACGCCGCCGAGATGCATCATCTCATTCTCGGCACGCTCCACGAGCTTATGCCTTCGGATGTCGTCGAACGCCAGTGCGCCATCATCTATGGCGGCGCCGTCGATTCCAAGAACCTCGCCGGCTTCCTCGCCATGGACGTCATTCGCGGCGCGCTGGTCGGCGGCGCCTCGCTCAAGGCGCGGGAGTTCGCGGCCATGGCGGAGATCGCCGCGGACGCGAAGAAGGGCGTATGATCGGCTTGGGCATCGTCGCGATCGTCATCCTTCTGATCATCGTCGCGGTCGCTGCCGGACTTTCCCAGGACAAGAAGTGATTTCCGTATGGTTTTCTACATCGTCGCCTTCGCCATCATCATCGCGGCAGCCGCCTCCGTCGCGGCGGTCGTCGTCCGGAAGTTCCCCCAGCTTTCGCTTATCGACACCGAGGCCCTGCCGCTCGAGCGCGACGCGAAAAAGAAGAAGGCCATCATCCAGGACCGCGTCAGCCGCATGACCGGGGCGTTCGGCAGGAAGGTCGCCGCGGCGCTCACCCGGCGTTTCGAGAAGGCGCGCGAGCGTTTCCGCGCGCAGTATCGCAGGGTGCTCATCCTCGAACGGCAATATCGCAAGGAGAAACCGGTGCTCCCGGCGGAGGTCGACGCCAGGATCGCCTCGCTCGCCGCGGAAGCGGAGCGTTTCACCAAGGAGGGGGAGTACGGAGACGCCGAAAAGCGGTTCATCGAGATCCTGAGCCTCGACCGGAAGAACGCCGAAGCGTATTGGGGACTCGGCGCCATGTACCACGAGGCCAAGAGGTACGATCAGGCGAAGGAGACGTTCGCGTACCTGGTGCGGATGATCCGCAAGGATTCGCGCTGTGCACACGGCGAGGACGGGTCCCTGGCCGCGGGGAAGGAATGCGCGGCGAGCGCGAGCGCGCACGCCGACGTCGCGGCGGCCTGTTTCGACCTCGGCCTGGCGTCCCAGGCGGCGGGCGATAGGCGCGAGGCCCTGTCCGCGTTCGGGCGCGCGGTCGCCTTCGAACCGGCGAACCCCCGCCACCTTGATTTCCTTCTCGACGCATGTATACTGGAAGGCGACAAATCGAGGGCGTCCGCGGTTTTCGCGCAGCTCAAAGTCGCGAATCCCGAGAACAACAAGCTCGATGCGTTCGCCGAACGGATAGCCGCACTGCCCGATCCGCCCGCGCCGAGGAGGGGGAAAGCCAAGGCTGCGGCGAAACCCTAGCGCTGCAGAGGCGCGTTTTCGCACTATTGAAAAACTTTCGGTTCGCACGTAATCTGACCTGCACGACGTTCACAAAGAGGCATGCCGGCGTAGCTCAGCTGGTAAGGCGCGGCCATGCGCCTTACGTCGAGCGGAGGCGGCCTTAGCCGCCCTCTCCGGAATCGGCCGCTCCGCGGTCGGGCGCCGTAGAGCATCTTTATTCGTCCTTTGGTACAATCCCACCGCAATTCATGCCGACGTAGCTCAGCTGGTAGAGCATCTCCATGGTAAGGAGAAGGTCACCGGTTCAATCCCGGTCGTCGGCTCCACAAAATTCCGATTCGTCGGGGTACCCCATTGCGCATCAGCGCAATGGGAAACGCGCAACGCACCCGATGGGGGTGCCCCGTTCCGCGAAGCGGAATGGGGAGCGCAGCGAGTCTCATGCGATAGTGAGGGCGAGCGGCCGCGCCGCGAGCCCGAACGGCAGCATGAGACGGAAGCGAGCATGGGTAGGTACCGAAGCGGTCAAACGGGGCAGACTGTAAATCTGCTGGCTTACGCCTTCCTAGGTTCGAACCCTAGCCTACCCACCACCCTTCGCTGAAGTTTCGGGTGGCGCGGCCACCTGAATATAGAGAACGGGTGCCCTCCGAAGCCTTGGCGGAGGAGGGCCGAAGTGCTCCGTATAGAGTAAAATCCGAACACGGGCCACCTTAGCTCAGCTGGTAGAGCAGCAGTTTTGTAAACTGCAGGTCCCGGGTTCGATCCCCGGAGGTGGCTCCACCCTTCGCTGAAGCTTCGGGTGGCGCAGCCACCTGAAGATAAGAGGCGGGTGCCCTCCGTAGCCTTGGCGAAGGGGGGTCTGCCGCTGGACAACTTTCCGCATATTCGATATCGTCCCCCTATTGACGCTTTCCGTAACCGGTATGTCCCAAGACAATCTCATCAAGTTGGAATGCAGCTCCTGCCACCGCGTGAACTACTTCTCCCGCAAGAACAAGAAGAAGCTCAAGGCGAGGATCGAGATGAAGAAGTTCTGCGAGTGGTGCGACAAGCACAGCGTGCATAAGGAGACCAAGTAGCAAGCGGTACGCTAGCGTCGCATGGAGGAACGCGCCCAGACAACCGCAAATGAACGCGTGAAGCCGATCATCCCGGCGCACGCGTTCGTTTTTATCGCGAGCTTCTGCCTCATGGCGGTCGAGCTCGTCGCGGGCCGCATCATGGCCCCGCACCTCGGCTCATCCCTCTACACCTGGACGAGCGTGATCGGCGTCATTCTCTGGGCATCACCGGCGGCAACTGGGTGGGAGGCGTGCTGGCCGAGCGGGGCGGGAAGTGGAAGACCGTCGGCGCGATGTTCTTCCTCGCGGCGTTCGCCACCCTCATCTCGTTCTACACCTACCAGCCCATCTACTACGCGCTGAACGCGGTCCAGCCCTCGCTGCCGGTCTCGACGTTCGTGTTCGCGCTCGTCGGGTTCTTCTCCGCGAGTTTCC
>JAVHQX010000146.1:0-2145 GCA_036171355.1 Patescibacteria group bacterium
GCGTTAGGGTCCTTCGCGGCGGCGGTCAGGTCGTCTTCCGGCCAGAGGACGTCCGCCGCGCCGCAATCGCCAATCGCGATCGCGTCGCCCGCGCGCAGCCTGACCGGCGCGAGCCCCGCGCGCGAAGCGGCGCGCTCGAACGCGGCGAACTCCGGCGCCTCCCCTTCCATGCGCGAGACCAGGAGGCGGCGCACGCGATAACGCGACAGGACGGAGACGAGTCCTATGAAATGATCGGCGTGCGGATGCGTGAGGACGACGGCGTCGATGTCGCGGTCGAAGAACGGCATCGCGCGCCCGAGATTCGAGAGCACCATCGCGTCGGGCCCGCCGTCGACGAGCAGCTGCCGCCGTCCGCACTGCACGAGGATCGCGTCGCCCTGCCCCACGTCGAAGACGGTGACCGAGAGCCGCGGATCGGGAAACGCAAGCCGCGCGGCGAAGGCGAGGAGGGCCGCGGCGACGGCGATACGGACGACGTTCCGGGGTTCAAGGCGCATAGGTCACGGACGGGGCGGGAGGGTCCGGCGCGGCCGCACCGGAAGGCATCGGTTTCCGGGTGAGCGCGTACCAGAGGAGGCCGAGCCAGGCATACAGCGCGGCCGTCTGCCACGCCGATGCGCGCATCGGAAGGGCCGGAATGACGGAGGCGAAGGATCCCACCGCGCCGAGCATGAGCCTTGCGAGGACGGCGCACGGCAACGCGAGCGGCAAGGCGACGGGAGCGTAGACCATGCCCGTGACGACCGCCGCGACTCCCGCCGCCGACAGGAGCGGCACGAGCGGCACCACGGCAAGATTGGCGAACGGCCCCGCGAGCGGCAGGAGGCCGAAGTCGTAAAGCGCGATCGGCAGCGTGGCAACGGTCGCGGCGAGCGTCTCCGCGCACGTCCTGCGCAGCTGCGCGGCTTCCGGCAGGAACGCGAGCAGGCGGGAGAACGCGGGGCCGAACGCCCGCAGGCCGAGGACCGCCGCGAAGGAAAGACGGAAACCCACGTCATGGCGCAGGACGAGCGGGTCGTGCGCCAGCATCACGGCGGCCGCGACCGCCAGCGGCCCAGCTCCCCCGTTCCGCCTGCCGATGAGGCCCGCGACGAGCCCGAGACCTCCCATGACCGCGGCGCGCACCACCGGCGCCTCGGCCCCGGTCATCACCGTGAACGCGGCGAGCGCGGCGGCCACCGCGTACGACGCCCGCCGCCGGCCGACCGCGCAGGCCGCGAGCGCCATGAAGGCGCACTCGACGACGAGGTGCACGTTGTATCCCGATACCGCGAGGACGTGCGACGTCCCCGTGGCCCGGAACGCGGCGAGGACGTCCTTCGGGATGCCGCCCGTGTCGCCGATGAGCAGGCCGAGGACCAGCGACGCGTCCGGTTCGGGCAGCACGGCCGCGGCGGCCGCCCTGATCCTCCGCTTCGCGGCGAGAAGCGCATTCATGACGGCGTGCCCGCGCCGGCCGGCCGCATCGGGAGGCCCGTCGGGCATGCAGGTCCACCCCGTTCCCCTGTCGCGCCGTTCGCGCGCGGCGCCGTCACGGGGCCGGCCGCGGCAGCGCCACGCCAGCGCGTCGCCGATCGCGGCTGAGACGGGGAGGCGGAACCGGATCTCCATGCCGGAACGCAGCGGCAGCATCCGCCCGCCGTCCGAAAAAGAAACACGGTCCATGACGAGGACCGTGCCCTGAAGCGAATCGCGAGGTTCTTCGGCGACCGCGCCCGTGAACGCGACTGGACCGCGCGGCAGGACGGCGGGGACCTCCGGCTCCGGAAGGACCGCTTCGTACCGCCAGACGGCGAGCGAGGCGAGGGCCAGCATGACGCACGCGAGCCGCGCGCCGGACCGGCGGCGCACGGCGGCCGCCGCCGCGGACATGACGACGGCCGCGACGGCCGCCCATGCGACGGGAACCCACGGACGTTCGTCGAACGCGTGCGCGGCGACACCCGCGACGAACGCGAGGCTCATCGCGAGCAGACTTTTCGACGGCGACGCGGCGAGCCGGTCCCACATAGCGGCCCATCGCTTACCACATGGAGCGAAAAAGATGCAAGAGAGAAAAGAGAAGCAAAAGTCGCGCTGATGCGCGGCTTTTGAAATGAAGGCCATTTTCGCTTTTACTCTTTTCCTCTTTTTCTCTCTTGC
>JAVHQX010000147.1:0-9730 GCA_036171355.1 Patescibacteria group bacterium
GCCTCCTCGACGGCGCTCTCATGAGCGCGGACGAGATCAAGGCCCTCGCGAAGCTCCCGTCCAAGCAGGAACTGCTCGCCAAGCTCGTCGGCACGCTCAATGCGCCGGTCATCGGCTTCGTCAACGTGCTGGCCGGCAATCTCCGCGGTCTCGTCACCGCGCTTAACGCAATAAAAGATGCGAAGTCCGCATCCTAATCCTCACCGCCATGTCAGAAATGAAGAACGTTGAGGTCCCGGCCAAGTTCAAGGACCTCGTCAGCTCGATCGAAAAGATGACCGTCCTCGACCTCGCCGAGCTCGTGAAGCTCCTCGAGGACAAGTTCGGCGTCTCCGCCGCCGCTCCGGCCATGATGATGGCCGCCCCGGCCGCCGCCGCCGCGGCTCCCGCCGAAGAGAAGACGACCTTCGACATCGAGATCGCCGACTCCGGCTCGAACAAGATCGGCGTCATCAAGGTCCTCCGTGGGATCACCCAGCTCGGTCTCAAGGAAGCCAAGGACATCGTCGATGCCGCTCCGAAGATGCTCAAGGAGGGCGTCTCCAAGGCCGATGCCGAGGCCTGGAAGAAGAAGCTCGAAGACGCCGGCGCGAAGGTGAACCTGAAGTAAGACGCGCAGACCGAAAAAGGCCGTCCCTAGGGGCGGTCTTTTTTCGTCTGATCTGTCCTAAGCCGGCCTGCCAGGGCATCCTATCGGCGACCTCGGTCGGCTTTGCCTCCCTAAAACGGTCGCCCTGCGGGATGCCCGGCGCGGCCTCCGTGCTCCCCATTTTGAGCGGCTGGCGCGTGGACGGATGGCAATAAGGAAATCCGGCCACTCTTGATGGACGCGGGAGCTTTCTCGCACGGGCCGGATTTCTCGATGGATTTCAATCTCGACTTCGATGGCGGTTCGTGCTAGGTTCTTCCGGCAGTTCCTTACTCCAAGGAGGCGCAATGAAGGCAGGAATCGATCGCGGTGCGTCGCGGATCAAGGCCGTGTGGCGGGACGCCGACGGCAGACACAGGTATTTCTCCTCGTCCTACGCCGGCGGCGTCGCGGACCGTCTCAAGAAGAACGGCATCACCAGGCTTCGGGCCACGGGCATCGGCGGCGGCATTCCCGAAGGGTTCGCCGTCGGCGGTCCGGCGGACGACCCGATCGCGGACGAGATCGCGCTCCAGGCCGAAGGGGCCAGGAGGCTGCTCGCGGCGCAGGGCGGTCCGGACGGCGGCTTCCCCTGCTCGTCTCCATCGGCACCGGGACGTCGTACACGCCGGTGCCGGATAGGGGCGACCCGCGACGCTTCCCGCTCGGCAACGCCATCGGCGGCGGGTTCATCGCCGGGCTCGCCGCTTGGCAGGCCGTCGACCTGTCGGCAATCGACGAATTCGCGTCCCGCGGCCGGCTGCGGGACGCGCTCATCAAGGATCTCGTGCCGGCGAAGGACGGCACGCTCGAAGGCGAGTTCGTCGTCTCGCACTTCGGGAAGGGCGAGATCATGGGCGCGCGCGTGCATCCCGAAGGCGGCCACCCGCTGGTCGATTACTGCGCGACCGTCGTGCATTGCGCGGCAGTCACGGTCATCCGCGACGTCATGCTCGTCGGCATGATCCCGGGGTTCGCCGCGGAGGACGTGGTCTTCATCGGCACGCCGGTCGCGAAGATGATGGCGCTGCGCGGGCATCTCGTCCGTTACGCCGCGGCGCTCGGCAAGAACGCGCATTTCCCCGAGAACGGGGAGTACGCGGCGGCGCTCGGCGCCTTGTACGCTCCATGAAACGCAAAACCGCCCCGTTCGGGGGCGGTTTTTATCATTCGGATCCCGGATAGGCCCGGCCTCCAGCCGTGCCTTCCGGGATGACCTGCGTCAAGGTGATGCGGGTCATTTCGCGTCCGGCAGGGCGAACCGGAGGATCTGGTTGTTCACGGCGACCAGCGCGGTCGTGCCCTTGGCGTCGATGGCGAAATCGGTGGCGCCCTTGAGCGCGTCATTCACGTACTGCGCCATGAGCACGCCCGTCTTCTTGTTGTAACGGAGGATGCGCGCGGGTGAGGAGTCGAGGACGAACAGATCGCTCTCCTTCTCGGTGCGGAGGCGCAGCGGCGCGGTCACGGGCGGGTCGGCGGGGGAGACGGCGAACTGTTCCTGGAGCCCTTTCACGATCCTCGAGATGGAGCCGTCCTTGCGCAGGACGTAGACCGAGCCGTCGATGGCCATGGAGACTGCCTGAGAAAGGTCGGTGCCGTCCTTCAGATAGCCTTGCGCCTGGCCGAAGCCCGTGTCGACGGCGGGATGCCGCATGATCCGGTTATGCGCCGCGTCGAGCACGTAGAGGCGGGAGTTGTAGATGTCAGCGTCGGAGACCGTGGAATCCGATCCCTGGAAGTCGACCGTCCGCGCGCTGGTCTTGCCGGCGAGGGTCACGACGGCGCCGCGCCCGTCCTTGGCGGCCGTGAAGACGTCCTTGCCCAGCGTGAAGAATATCGCGGGGACTTCGCCGCCCGGGACGTCCGCGACCTTCTCCGCGGCGCCGTCGGCGACCGAGACCTTGAAGACCTCGCCCTTCGACGACACGCTCCACAGGATCCCGTCGGCGGACGCGAGTTTCGCGAGCGCCGGCGTTTCGGCGCCGGTCGTGACGCTCGCGGCGATCTCGGGCTGGCCGAGCTTCACCTCGCGGCGGAGCCCGTCATAGGCGCCGGCGATCTTGTTCCGGAGCGCGTCCTTGGCCTGTTGTTCGGCAGGCTTCTTGTCCGGCAGCGCGTTCACGGCGGCCGTCGCCTCGGTCAGGAGTTCGCGGGCGCGTCCCTCGTCGCGGTAGATCAGGCTGGCCTCGGCGGAATCGATCTTCTGCTGGACGGAGGCGAGGGCGCGTTCCTGCATCGCGACGCGTTCTTCCTGCGCCCGGTTTATCGAGGCGGCGAGGACGCCGCCCTTGGCGACCATGACGAGCGAGAGCGCGGCGAAAAGCAGCACCCGGCTCAGCGTCGAGAGGGAATTGAAACGGTCGATGAGCCGGTTCATGGAGCGGTCCGCGCCGTCGCGTATCCCGGAGACCGCCGCCCGGCGCTTTTCCGCGCTTACGAGCATCGAAAGCAGCGACCATGCCGCCTTGCCCGTGACTGCGAGCCCGTGCCCGGCGGCCTTTGCGCCCTTTGCCAGGGTCGACGTGGCGGAAACGCCGGATTTCGCGGGAGCGAGGGGCTGCGGCGCGGGCGCCGTCTTGGCCGGGGCGGCGGCGTGGACGGCCGGTTCCGTGGCCGCCGGCCGTTCGGACTCGGTATGCGTGAACATGCCGGTCATCTTCTTCCCGATGCCGCCGATGAGCGACGGCGTCATGGTCTCGACCGTCTCGGATTGCGTCTTGAGCAGTTTCGCAATGGACGCGCTGGTGGCGGACGGAGGGACGGATTTCGCGGCGGGCGCAAGCGACGGATCGGATTCGACGTAGCGGATCTCCGCGACGTCCACGACGAGCGCGGCGATGGCCACCTCTTCGCGCATGGGCGAGAGGAGCTGGCCGAGCACCGTCGTCGCGGCGGCCGGGTCGTTGGCCACGACGGTCGCTTCGAGCTTCTCTTCGCCGAGATAGGGCCGGAGGTCGTGCGACGAGAGCAGCAGGCGGTCGCGTTTGCCCATGCGGCCCGCGATGATGCTGCCGAAGCAGCGGCGGACGTTGGCGGTCTTGAACGGCGCCGGCGCCTCGGCTTGGCTGTCGTCGACGAGGTCGAGGACCTTGGCGCGGCCGCTGGGGAGGGGATGGTACAAGAGGACCGTCGGCTTGCCCCAGGTGGCGGCCACGACGTCATGGTCCCTGACCGCGATGATCGCCGACGTCACCCGTTCCGGCTCGACGTCCAAGCCGTATTCGCCGAACAGCCGGTTCATGGCGTGGTTGACGCGCGCGATCGCCGCTTCGAACAGTTGATCCTGCGGCGCGTCGCCCGGCAGCTTCCTGACCGCTTCTGCCGCGCCGCGGGTGAAGGCGTCTTCGAGATGCGCCGCCAGCGCTTCGCCCTTCCGTCCCTTGGTGTCCGCGGTGATGATGCCGAAAACGCGGCCGACCCTGTCGGCGGTCTCCTTGTCCAACGGCAAGGAAAGCGCCATCACGAAGGTTGCGCCTTTTTTCGCGTCCCACCTGACCAGCTGGCTCATTCGCGCCTCGGACTGCGGCATAGGGTCGGGCTCAAGAAAAAGCCTTTTTTCGTCATCGTGACGGGCTTTTCCACACCCCATCAGGATAGCCCATTTCGACGGAAAACGCACCGGCGTTGACCGTGGCGTACGGCCGCATTATACTCCATGCGTGAAATAGGGGTATCGCGAAGCGTATTCCGTGCAAGCGGCGGGCCCCGGCCATGGCTGCATCCGACCATGCTTGAACAACTTTTTGGTTCAAAAACCCGCGTGCGGCTTCTGCGTCTTTTTTTGAATAATGCGAAAGACGCCTATTTCGTCCGCGAATTGACGAGGAAGATCGGAGCCCAGATAAACGCCGTCAGGAACGAACTGGACAACCTCGTGGACATGGGTCTCGTCATGGCCGTCACGGATTACGGCGAGGACGAAACGGATGAGGCCGTCAAGGAGAAGAACCGGCGCTCGATCCAGCAGCGGAAGTACTATCGGATCAACACCGAATCGCTCCTGTACCCCGAACTCCGGGCGCTGTTCATGAAGGCGCAGGTGATGCTCGAGAAGGACTTCGTCCGCCGCCTGACGGTCGCGGGTCCCATCAATTATCTGGCGCTCACCGGTTTCTTCGTAAGCGAAGAACCGTCGCCGACGGATCTGCTCATCATCGGGAAGCTCAACCGCGACAAGCTCGCGAACGTCATCAAGAATTTCGAGCGCGAGGTCGGGCGCGAGGTCAACTACACCGTGCTCACGCCCCAGGAGTTCCGCTACCGCCGCGACGTGACCGACCGTTTCCTCTACAGCATCCTCGAGTCCCGCAAGCTGGTGGTCGTCGACACGATGACCGAACGGCTGGGAGTGACGGCATAAGACGAGAGGACAGATGACAGAATACAGACGTAAGACAAGGAGCTGAACGGCGGAACTGTAGTCTGTCGTCTGTACTCTGCCATCTCCCGTCTCCCGTCTGTACTCTGTCGTCTGTTGTCTCCCGTCTCCCGTCTGTAGTCTGCAGTCTCGCGCTCACCATGAAACCCATCCTCCTCGCCCTCGCGGGCATGACCATCTACAGCCTGACCGGCGTGATCATCGAGCAGAAGCTCGAGAAGTTCTCGACCGCGTCACTCGTGCTGCTGTTCGTCGCGCCGATGGTGCCCATCGCCATCCTCTGGCTCATCGCGCAGCGCGCGCAGGGCCAGACCGTATCGTTCCCGACGGGCGGGCTTCTGGCGCTCACGCTCGTCCTCGGTGCGATTTATTTTTTCGGCGATTATTTCTACCTCGGCGCGTTCACCTCGGGCGGCAACGTCCTCGTGATATCGACCATCGCCATCATGTCGCCCGTGCTGACGGCCCTGCTCCGTCACTTCTGGGTGGGCGGCTGGCCGAACGGATATCAGATCGGGGGATACCTGCTCGCGGCCTCGGGCGTCCTGCTTCTCGCCGTCGGCAACATGCGGGCGCACTGATATGGCCGAAGCCTTGTATCTCGATTTCCGCAACGACAAGGTGACGCTGGCCGCGATCGGGGCGAAAGCGTCGCGCTGGATCGCGTTGCCCGCGGGCACGCCGGTCGGCCGGGCCGTCGACGCCGCCATCCGCAGGCTGGGTTTCCGTTCCCGGAAGCCCGCATGCGTCGCCGTCGCCGCCGGCGGGCCTCGCGAGAAACGCAACGTCTCCTGGAGCACGGTGCGCGCCGGCGTGGCCGCCGCCAACGCCCTGGCCTTCGCCTGGAACGTCGGCGTGACCGACGTTCTGGTCGACGGCGACGAGACCCGCCAGGCCCTCGAGGCCATGGTCTTCGCGGCATGCGCGCGCATGGCGCCCGGCGAAGGCTGGGCCAGCGCCCTCTACAGCGGCGAACCGACGATTACCAAGGCGAAACCTCTCATTTGAAAAGACCCGGCAGGAGCCGGATCTTTTCAAAATTGGCATTTAAAAATGTTTTTTACGACCAGCGGCATTTGTCCGGCCAGCCTCATCACTTCCTCACCGACATCAAAAAGCACGGGAACACGTTCAGCGCTTCGAATTCCACGTGCACTTCCTCGAACTGCTTCGCGAGGTACGGGACCATGAGCGGGGAGTACTGGTGGAAGATCACGAGCGTGCCGCCCGGCTTCAGCATGCGCTTCGCGGCGGCCACGACGTCGCGGCGTTCGTCCTTCTTGAGGTACGTGAACGGGATGCTCGCGATGACCGCGTCAGCGCGGCCGACGTCGCCCGGCAACAGCGCCTCGAGGTCCTGCGCGCGGCCTTGGATGACCGTGGCGCGCGGATCGAGCCCGTCCCTCAGGGCGGCGACGAAATGCGGATTGCGTTCGATGGCGGCGTAGCGCGCGTCCGCGGCGAGTTTCGGCAGGATGGCGCGCATCGCCACGCCGTCGCCGGGACCGAGCTCGACCAGAAGCTTGATGCGATCCGTCTCGAGCCGTTTCAGCAGCCGCCGCATCAGATGCGGGGAGCTGGGTTGCACGGCCGCGACGTGGCGGTCGGCGAGGAATTCGCGGAAAAACGATACTTTCGGCGTCTTTTCCTTGACCATAAGCGAAGGTAACGCGGAGAGCGTACACGAACGCGGCCGCGTTGTCGACCCTGCGGTCCCGCCGGAGTATACTGCGAGCATATGTGGTTTTACCAGCCGCCGCGTTCCGTCGAGACGAAACATAACGGCACCATGAGGCTGTCGCGGTTTTTCGGCGCGTGGAAGCTCATGGGTCACGACGGGACCGAGCAGACGACCCCGTACATGGACGCGCTCTGGCGCAAGGTCATCGCCCGCGTCGCGGCGGACGGGGTCGCCGTGCGGCGCTGCCTGGTGCTCGGCGTGGCCCTGGGAAGCACGTTCAACCAGGTGAAGGGGCGCTGGGCCGACGCCGCGCTCGTCGGGGTCGATTGGGAGCCGGAGCTGTTCAAACTCGGCCTCGAACTCGGCGTCTTCCGGCCGTCCGCGGACGTACGGTTCATCGAGGGCGATGCCGTCGCGGTCGTGCCGACGCTCGAAGGGATGTTCGACCTCGTCCTGGTCGACCTCTTCAACGGACACAAGGTCGCGGACGCGGTTTCCGATCCGCGGCTTCAGGACGCGGTCGCCGCGCGGCTCGCGCCCGGCGGCGCCGTCGCCGTGAACCGCTACGATCAGCCGTCCGTCCTCGAGGGCTGGCGGCAACGGTTCGGGGAACCGGCGGACGTGCGGTTCCAGGCGAACCATATCGCCGTGTTCCGCCGGCCGGGAAAATGAAAATGCCGCCCCGCAAGATGCGGGGCGGCTCGTCGCTTCATTTGCGCTCGCGCAGGATGGCGAGGGCCTTCTTGCCCCAGCCGAGCTGCTTGACCGCCGCGAGGATCGGACTGACCTTCGCCTTGCCGGGCGGCTTGTTCTCGACGCGCCGCCTTTTCTTGTCCTTGTCGGAGAGGATGAGCGCATCGTCGGGTTTGTCCTCTTCCTCCCCGTCGGGATCGTCGATGTAGTCGTCGATCCAGGCCTTGGCGATTTCGCCGGCCTCCTCCTTCGAGGAGCACTCGATGCCGACGTCCTTGTCGGACACCTTGATGAGGAAGACCGTGGCCGGCACGAGCTCGTCGCCGCAGCTGCTGCAGCGACGGTCCTCGGGCTCGTGGTCGAGATCGCACTTCTCGCAGTACCCGCCCTTCTTGGCGCGGTAAATCTCGACGCGGAGTTTCTTGTAGGTGAACGAATCCACCAGCTTGTAATTCCCGTAAAATGCCATGGCCAGCCTCCGGGGCGGCGTCCGTTGACGGTCCGCGGACGCGCGGACGGCGGGGGACGTTGCAAAAGAACGCAGATGCCACGAGTATAGCCCCTTCCGTGGCGAAGGCAATCAGGCGCGCCGCAAAGGGCCTGCCCTCCGAAGCCCGCAGGGCGTAGGAGGGTTGCTTCGCCTTCCGGGCTTTGCTACGGTGGCCGTTGACCGTGCGGCATTTTTTATGGAAGAGAAGCCCAGAAATCAACCGCTGACGAGCAGCGACGCCGAAGGCCGTCGCCGCATCGGCCCCCGTGCGTACCGCCTTCTCGAAATGGTACCCGGCGGCCTCGTCTGGACGACCCTCGTCCTGGCCGTGCTTTTGGCGTTCTTCGCGCCGCTCATCGCGATCTACTTCATCATCATCTTCGACCTGTTCTGGCTGTTCCGGGTCTGTTATTTCGTGATTTTCCTTCTCTCCTCGTGGCAGCGGTACCGCCGCGACATCGCAATCGACTGGGTTCCGCGCGCGACCGCGCTCCCGCGTTTCGGCGCGATCTACCACCTGGTCTTCCTGCCGACGTACAAGGAGGACATCGAGATCATCCGCACGACCATGCGGAGCCTCGTCGCGGCCGCGTACCCCGGAAAGAAGGAGAGGTTCATCGTGGTCCACGCCGGCGAGGAAGGGGACAAGGAACGCTTTCTCGCGAACGCCAGACTGATCGAGGAGGAGTTCGGAGGCGAATTCTTCCGGTTCATCGTGACGGTGCATCCCAAGGGGCTGCCGGGAGAGATGCCGGGGAAGGGGTCGAACATCAATTGGGCCGGCCACCGGGCCAAGGAGCTGATCGACCAGTTGGGCGTGCCGTACGAGGACGTCATCGTGTCCTCGTTCGACATCGACACCTGCGTCCATCCGCAGTACTTCGCGCACCTCACGTTCAAGTACCTCACGCACCCGAATCCGACGCGGACGTCGTTCCAGCCGATCGCGCTCTACAACAACAACATGTGGGACGCGCCGGCCCTCATCCGCGTCGCCGCGTTCGGCACGACGTTCTGGCTGATGACCGAGCTCACGCGGCCGGAGCGGCTGTTCACGTTCTCGTCGCACAGCATGTCGTTCAGGGCGCTGGTCGACGTCGGTTTCTGGCAGAAGGACATCGTCACCGAGGACTCCCGCATCTTCCTGCAGTGCCTGCTGCGCTACGACGGCGACTACACGGTGACGCCGATGTACATGCCGGTCTCGATGGACACGGTCATGGCCGACACCTGGGCGAAGAGCCTCAAGAACCTGTACCTGCAGCAGCGGCGGTGGGCCTGGGGCGTGGAGCACTTCCCATACCTGGTCAGCCGTTTCTGGAAGAACCGGAAGTTCCCGCTGCGCAAGAAGCTCTTCCACATCTGGACGCTCGGCGAGGGCATGTACACCTGGGCGACCGCCCCGCTCATGATCTTCATCCTCGGCTACCTGCCGTTCTGGGTCGCTCCCGACCACCTTCGCTCGGCCGTGCTCTTCCAGAATACGCCGCACACGCTCGAGGCGCTGATGCAGCTCGCCATGGTGGGCGTGTTCGTGTCGGCGTTCGTCAGCTTCACGCTCCTGCCGCCGATGCCGTCCAAACGCCGCAACATCCGCTCCGTCATGCTGCTGCAGTGGGCGCTCGTGCCGATCACCTTCATCATCTTCGGCTCGATTCCGGCCATCGATGCCCAGACGCGCCTCATGTTCGGCCGCTATCTCGGCTTCAACGTCACCGAGAAGAAGCGGAAAGACGCGGTGGCACCCGCCGCGTGAAGGAGGTACTATGAAGGCCGCTTCCTTCTTTTCGTCTTCCCCTTATTTTCCCTTGCGAGGAGCGTCCGTGAGGCGGCCGTCGCGCAGGGACCGTTTCCAGG
>JAVHQX010000148.1:0-2095 GCA_036171355.1 Patescibacteria group bacterium
CCGTGCTCGGCTTCGCCTGCGCGCGCCCGGGGTCCCCGCTTCGCGTCACCCGCCGTGACGTGAAATCACCCCAAAACAATAAACACCCATGCGTTCGGCCCGCGGGAGCGGCGCACTGCGCCGCTTGGCCTCACGAATGGAAGGCGTCTTTTCCGCAAGGAACTTTTAATAACTAGATGCCCCGCGGCTGCCAAACAATGACTGTCCCTTTAGTGTCAGGCACCAAAGTGCCTGACACCGTCACAAAAACCAACTTTAAATGTCTATTAGCTCCCTTTAAAAATTTTTCGGCGCTTTGTTGCAGGGCCCACAATGCTTGACCATATAATCCTAAATTACATAACAATCGAGACGATACCATGTCAGCATGTGCAATATTACGAAGTGCAATGATTTGAAATTTTACATCGAGTGGCATAACGACCTACACATCCTTCAAAAAACTCCTCTTCACCTGCTTCATCTTCTTTTTCATTCCGGCGAAGGGGTCTTCAGGGGTGTCGTCGGACTCGACGGTGATGGCGTCGTCTTCGAAGAAGTCGTCGGTGTCGTGGGTCGAGAAGGAGTATTCGCCTTTGACGAGGGACAGGTCGAGTCGTTTCGGGTCGCACTCCTCTAAGAAGCAGGACGGCTGTTCGATGGTGAAGAGGTCGCGGTCGGCGGTGGCGGGGTAGGAGAGGTAGAGGTGGCGCTTGGCGCGCGTGACGGCGACGTAGAACAGACGACGCTCTTCCTCGAGGCCGCCTTCTTCCATAGCGGCTTTGCGGTTGGGGAAGCCGGAGTTGGTGAGATGGATGACGAAGACGGCGTCCCACTCGAGGCCTTTGGCCTGATGGATGGTGGAGAGGACGATCTTGTCGCGCACGTCGCGGCGGGTGCGGGCGGACGGTTTTTCGGCGAGCGAAGCGTCGAGGGTGATGTCGGCCAGGAGTTCGGCGCAGGTGTCGTACTCCTCGGCGAAACTCGCGAGCTGCTCGATGTCCTCGAGGCGCTCACGCCAGTTCGGGTATTCGTTCTCGAGGTAGTCGGCGTACGTCGATTTGATGACGATGCGCACGAGGTCGGCGGGCTTCACGGTCTCGACCATCTTCTCGAGCACGGGGCGGAGATCCGCCCAGCCCTTGGCCGCTCTCGCGCCGCAGGCCTGTTCGACGGGCGCGAGCACGGCCCCGGCGAGCGAACCGCCGGCGCGGATCACCTGGAACATGCGCGAGGCCATGACCTCCCCCACTCCGGGCTGCAGCAGGAGCACGCGCAGCCAGGCGGCCTCGTCGGCGAAGTTCTCACGGATGCGCACGAACGAAAGCGCGTCCTTCACGTGAGCGCGGTCGAAGAACTTCACGCCGCCGCGGTAGTCGTACTGGATCCCCTGCTTCATGAGCTCGAACTCGAGCGTCTGCGAATGGAAGGTCGCGCGGAAGAGCACGGCGATGTCCTCGGGGCGCGTGCCGTCCTCGATGAGCGCGCGGATCTTGGACACGATGAACGACGCCTCCTGGAAGGACGACGGCGCGGGCGCGACGACGGGCTTGGCAAACGGCTTCTTCACGCTCTTGAGCTCCTTCGGGAACTGGTCGACGTTCCGGGAGATCACGTCGTTCGCGAGCGCGAGGACCTCCGGCACCGAGCGATAGTTCGTCTCCAGCTTGAAGATGCGCGCGTCGGGGTAGTGCTTGGGGAAATCGAGGATGTTCCGCACGTCGGCCGCGCGGAAGGAGTAGATGCTCTGGGCGTCGTCGCCGACCACGAGGATATTCCGCGTCGGACCGGTCATGAGCTTCACGAGCGAGGCTTGGAGCGGGTTCGTGTCCTGGAACTCGTCGACGAGCACGTGGGTCCAGCGGTTCGCGACGCGTTCGCGCGCGGCCGGGTCGGTCGCGAGCAGGCGGTGCAGGCGCATGAGCAGGTCGTCGAAATCCATGGCATTCGACCTCCGCTTCTTCTCATCGTAGGCGTCGGCGATCTTCTTGAGATCGGGAATGAGCGGCTCGAACTTGGGATGCTTCTTCGCGGCCGCCTCTTCGAGCGTCTTCATGGCGTTCAGCGAATAGCTCAGGAGCTCGCGCACGACCGAGGGCGACGGGAAGCGCTTGCC
>JAVHQX010000149.1:0-2070 GCA_036171355.1 Patescibacteria group bacterium
CACGAAGTACCTCGGCGACACCGTCGACATCCATACCGGAGGCGAGGATAACAAGTTCCCGCACCACGAGTGCGAGATCGCGCAGTCGGAGTGTTCGACGGGCCGCCAGTTCGTGCGCGTCTGGATGCACGCGACCCATCTGCTCGTCGACGGCGAGAAGATGTCGAAGTCCAAGGGCAACTTCTATACGCTCGACAACCTCGTCGCCAAGGGCTATGACCCGCGCACGGTGCGCTACCTGCTCATGGCGACGCATTACCGCCAGCCGCTCAATTTCACGCTCCAGGGGCTCGACGGCGCGCGTGCCGCGCTCGCCAGGCTCGACGCGTTCGCGGATGCCGTCCGCCAGGCGACTCCGAAGGAGGCGGGAGAGCCCGACGCAGAGGCCAAGGCGGTCATGAAGGCGTTCGACGCCGCGCTCGATGACGATCTGAACGTCGCCGAAGCGCTCGCCGCCGTCTTCGATTACGTGCGCCTCGCGAACGAGAGCATCGCGGCCGGCACCCTCACGAAGAAACGCAAGGCGGCTGCGGAGAAGTTCGCCGACGACGTCGGCGCGGTGCTCGGTTTCACGCTCGGCCGCGCCGCTGACGCGGCCGAGATTCCCGCGAGCGTCATGGCGCTCATCGAGAAGCGCGATGCGGCCCGCAGCGGGAAGCGCTTCGCCGAAGCCGACGCCTTGCGCGACGAGCTGAAGGAGAGGGGATACCTCGTGGAAGATACGCCCGACGGAAGGCACATCAAGAGGATTTGAAGCGAAGTCAGTTGTCAGTTGACGGTTATCAGTACGACAAAAAAGCGGGCATTCCCGCTTTTTTCTGTTTACTGACAACTGTTAACTGATTACTGCTGATCAGCCGCCCGTCGTGCACGCGCCCTACAACCACTTTTTCTTCTTCAGGAACAGCACCACGGTCAGCATCGTCGCGAAGATGATGGCGAGCATCTGCCAGAAGTCGTTGGGGCTTCCGGCGATCGGGATGTCCGCCGCATGCATGCCGAAGATCGCGGCGACGAGGTTCATCGGGAAGATGATGAACGCGAGCGCGGTCAGCGTTTTCATCGCGTGATTCGTCTTGTGGGTCGCGAGCGTCAGATGCGCGTCGGAGAGCGCGTCCACGGTGTCCCGGTCGTTCTCCAGGAACGCCCAGATCTCCCGGCCGTGCCCCGCGATGTCCTCGTACTGCGCCTTGAGGTCGTCGACCGGGAAGAAGCGGCGGCCGCGGTCCATCAGCTTCTTCATGACGTGCTCGTAGCCCTGCATCGCCTCGCGGAACGCGACGACGTTGGTCTTGAGGCGGAGCATGTCCTTCACCACGGCGCCGTCGCCGTCCTCGTCGAAGATCCGCGCTTCCATGGCGATGAGTTCGTTCGAGAGCGAGGTGATGGGAGGGAAGCAGGAAACGATCAGCCCATGGATGATGTCGAGCGCGAGCCGGAGCGCGTTGTCCCCCGGACGGATGACGCACGCGTCCGATTTTTCGCCGCAATCCTTCGCGAGCGAGACGAGCGCCTCGTGCGTGCCGCGGTGGCTCGTCACCAGCAAATCCCTGCCGATGAAGAAATCGACCTCGTAGGGGCGGACCGTGCGGCGTGACGCGTCGTAGACGGGAAAGAGCAGCACCATGAACAGGTACTGGTCGCGTTCGAGGAGCTTCGGCCGCTGGAACGGGGGCAGGCAGTCCTGGAGGTCCATGTCCAGGAAGAAGGGGTATTTCCCCTTGAGTTTCTTGAGCAGCGCCTGGTCCGGGTCGGTGATGTTGGTCCAGGCCACGGGACCGCCCGTGACGATCTCCTGTGAGCGGTTTTTCGGAGCGTTTTTCCGCTTAGCCATGGGATAAGCATAGCATTTTTCGGGCCCCTCCGCCAGGCTCATGCTGCGCCCGCCGTGATTGTTTTCGCGCCTTATCCGTGGTATGCTTTAAGCTGAACTTCGCGATGGACCGACCGATTATGCCGAACGGCGAGATGCGGGAGATGCCTGCGCCGGCAGCGGCGGAAACCGGCAAGACGCCGGAGACGCCGAGGCCGACGGACGGCGGCAGGGAAGCGGCGCCCCAGGGCGCCGCC
>JAVHQX010000150.1:0-2060 GCA_036171355.1 Patescibacteria group bacterium
AAGCCCGACGAGGCATTCAACAAACTCGTTGCGTTAAATTCTTGAAACCAAGTCTTTACCTCTCCTACTTGACCGCCACCACTCCCGAGCCTCCGCTTACGTAATCGACCGCGGCCACCGGGACAAGCCCGAGCCCTTTGATTTTGGCGTCCAGCGAATCCATGGACTGGTCGGCGACGACTTCCAGGTCGAGTTTCTGCTTCTGTTCCTCGAGTTCGGCGATGCGTTTCTCCAGGGTCCGCACCTCGAATCCCTTCGAGGCGGCCTGGTTGTTCAGGATCAGATAGCCGACGAAGAACGCGGCGATGCCGCCGGCGAGCAGGGCGTTCAGCACGCGCAGGTCGCGATGCCACGGCGAATATGCGGCGACGGCCGCGGCCCTGGCGGAGACGAACGAGGCGGGATTGTTGCGTACGTACGTCATGGGATCGCTGATGCGTTCACGCCTTGGCGGCGATGCGGAGCTTCGCGCTGCGGGAACGCGGATTCGCCTCCGTCTCCTGCTCCGAAGCGACGAGCGGCCTCCTGGTGAGTATGGACAATGCGCCCTCGGCGGCCTTTTCCTGGAAAAAATGCTTGACGATGCGGTCTTCGAGCGAATGGAATGCGATGACGGCGAGCCTCCCTCCCGGCGCGAGCGCGTCGAGGAGCTTCGGCAGCGCGGCCTCGAGGTTCCCGAGCTCGTCGTTCGTCGCGATGCGCAACGCCTGAAAGGTCCTCGTGGCGAAATGGATCTTGCCGCGCCGGTACCATCCGGGCACCGCGTGCGCGACGAGGTCAACGAGCGCGAAGGTCGACACGATGCGCTCGCGGCGGCGCGTCTTCACGATCGCGTCGGCAATCTTGCGCGCGAACCGCTCCTCGCCGTATTCCCAGAGGATCTTGGCGAGTTCGTCGAGGCTCCACCCGTTCACGATCGACGCGGCCGACGTCTCCTGCGTCCGGTCGAACCGCATGTCGAGCGGCCCGTCGAAGCGGAAACTGAAACCGCGCGCGGGGTCGTCGATCTCTATCGACGAGAACCCGAGGTCGAGAAGCGCCGCATGAACCGGCCCGAAGTTTTGGGCTAGGAGGACCCGCTCGATGTTCCGATAGCTCTCGTGGACAAGCATTGCACGAGAACCGAAACGCGCGAGATTTCTCCGGGCCGCGTCAAGCGCCGCTTCGTCGAGATCGAGACCGAGCAATCGGCCGTCGGGCGCAGTGCGTTCCAGGACGGCTTCGGCGTGTCCGCCGGCGCCGACCGTGCAATCGACCGCGTTCCTTCCGGACCGAAGGTCGAGGCCTTCGATCGTTTCCCGTAAAAGGACCGGGACGTGTTCGGTTCCCATAGGCATCGCCGGTCAGACGCCGAGTTCTCCCATCCGTTCGGCGATGTCGTTGGAATCCTTCTCGGTCTTCGCCTTGTACGCCTCCCAGGACGCCGCGTCCCAGACTTCGATTCTGCCGTAGAGGCCGGCGATGACCACGTCCTTCGTCACGTTCGCGTAGCGGCGGAGATATTCCGGCAGCACCACCCTTCCCTGTTTGTCGATCTCGACGTCCATCGCGCCGGCGAGCATCAGGCGCGAGAACGCGCGCGAGTTCGCCTGGCTGAACGGAAGCGACGAGATTTTTTCGGCGAGCTTTTTCCACTCGGCCATCGAGTAGACGAACAGGCAGTTATCGAGGCCCCGGGTCACGACCGCGCCCCCGCGAAGGTCCTTGCGGAACTTCATGGGGATTGCGAGCCGTCCCTTCTCGTCGACCGTATGGTGGTACTCGCCGATGAACATGGGATGAGCGTGCGCTGCGGGACCCGTGGGTTTCGGCTTATTCAGGCGGTACGTTTTTCCGCCCCAGCCTAATCCCCATTTATCCCCACTTAAAACCACTACGTTTCCACTATACACCAAATTCATCCACACGGCAACACTGCACGCCCCTCCCCCGCCCGACTCCCGCTTTCCCGCTGAACACAGCGGTGAAACGTGCGGCGAAGGAACTAAAAAACCGCGCAATTCACGCGGTCATTCTTCGATGGATCCCTGCGAGCGCAGGATGGCGCTCGCGAGGTCGTG
>JAVHQX010000151.1:0-2051 GCA_036171355.1 Patescibacteria group bacterium
GTCGAGGCTCACGATCTGGTCGTTCACGCGCGCCCCCACGCAGGTGTTGCCGATGTGCGTGTGGATGGCGTAGGCGAAATCCACGGGAGTCGCCCCTTCCGGAAGGTCGATGACGTCGCCCTTCGGCGTGAAGACGAAGATCCGGTTCTGGAACACGTCGATCTTCATGGACTCCAAGGACTCGATGTACGCCTCCCTGTCCTTCACGGCGCGCGAATGCTCCGCGAGATCCTTGACCCAGGCCAGGTGCGCCTCGTCGGCGACGGTCGGCTTCTTCCCGTCCTCGTCGTAGTGCCAGTGGGCGGCGATGCCGCGCTCGGCCTCGTCATGCATCTGCTGCGTCCTGATCTGGAACTCGACGATCTCGCCGTTCTCGCAGAAGACGGTCGTGTGAAGCGACTGGTAGCCGTTCGGCTTCGGCTGGGAGATGTAGTCCTTGATGCGGCCCTTGAGGGGCTTCCAGCGTTGGTGGATGATGCCGAGCGTCGCGTAGCAGTCGCCGACGTTCGGGACGATGGCGCGCAACGCCACGAGGTCGTGGATCTGCACGATGTCGCGCTCGTGCTTGAGGAGCTTCTGGTAGAGGCTGTAGAGGTGCTTCACGCGGCCCTGGATGTCGATGAAGGGGACGTTGGCCTTTCGGAGGTCGTCCTCGACGATCTGCCGCACGCGGTCGATGTAGCTTTTCTTGACCGTGATCGTGGACGCGGCGAGGTTCTTCACCCACTCGTATTCCTTCGGCATCGCGTGCCGGAAGGACAGGTCCTCGAGCCGCGCGCGGATCTCGTTCATGCCGAGGCGGTTGGCGATGGGAGCGTAGATCTCGAGCGACTCGAGCGCGATGCGCAGGCGCTTGTTCGGGTCGAGCGGCTCGAGCGTCTCGAGGTTGTGGATGCGGTCGGCGAACTTGATGAGGATCACGCGGACGTCCGAGGCCATGGCAACGAACATCTTACGGAGATTCTCGATGTAGCGGTCGATGCCGCGATATTTGATCTTGCCGAGCTTGGTGATGCCCGCGACCATCGACGCGATGTCGTCGCCGAAGTTCTTCCGGATGTCCTCGAGCGTCACGGCCGTGTCTTCCGGTACGTCGTGCAGGAGGCAGGCGATGATGAGCGGGGTGGGGAGGCGCATGTCGGCGAGGATTTCCGCCGCTTTCACGGGGTGGACGATGTACGGCTCGCCGGACGAGCGCAGCTGCCTGGCGTGCGCGTGGTCGGCGAAATCGAAGGCCAGCCGGACCATATCGAGGTCGGCCTTCGGGTTATACCGTTTGATGCGTCCCAGCAGGTTGTCGATGTTTACGGGCATGTCCGGAAGGGTGACCGTTCACGATTCCATCTTACACTATTTTTGTAAAGCCTCTCCCCCTGGTACGAAAAACGGCCCCGTCCGGCGAGGATCGGGGCCGTCGGCGACTCGCGCCGTCAGGTCTTCTCGACGCGGCGTTCATAGTCGCACTCCTTGCTGGAGCAGCGGACGGTGTCCGCCTTCGCGAAGACGATGAGACTGCTGCATTTTGGACAGAGCTCGCCGGTCGGCCGCGACCACAGCGCGAACGTGCAATCGGGGTAGCGGGAACAGGCGTAGAACATCTTGCCGCGGCGCGTCTTTTTCTCGATGATCTCACCCTCCTTGCAGGAAGGGCACTTCACGCCGACCTTCTTCTGGAGGGGCTTCACGGTCTTGCAGTCCGGATAACGGGAGCAGCTCAGGAACTCGCCGAACCGTCCGCGTTTCACGACCATCGGGGCGCCGCAGGCCGTGCATTTCTCGTCGATGGGCTGCGCCCCTCCCGCGGGTTCGGAGCCGGGGATGGGCTTGGTGTTGCGGCACTCGGGGAAACCGGTGCAGGCCATGAATTTGCCGAAGCGCCCGAATTTGATGATCATCGGCTTCCCGCATTTCTCGCAGACTTCGTCGGTCTGCTCCACGAGCGCCTTCTTCGAGACTTCCTTGTCCTTGGCGGTCAGGTTCTTCTTGAACGGACCGTAGAACGCCTTGATGACCGGCGCCCAGGCCTTCCCGCCCTCGGCGATGGAGTCGAG
>JAVHQX010000152.1:0-657 GCA_036171355.1 Patescibacteria group bacterium
ACGATTTTGAGTCGTGTGCGTATGCCATTTCGCCACTCCGGCCCGTGTTTTGATGGTCATTTTTTTGCCTAAGATATGCGTAGTATAGAGAGGCGTGCCCTCCTTGTCAAAGTTCCCGCGAATAGGGTAGAGTAAGCACGTCTTATGGCGTACATCATCGCCGTCGTCAACCAGAAGGGGGGAGTCGGGAAGACCACCACGGCCGTGAATCTCGGCTCGTATCTGGCCGCCCGCGGGAAGTTCGTCCTGCTCGTCGACCTTGATCCGCAGGCGAACGCCACTTCCGGTCTCGGCGTCGATCACCGGTCTCTCGAGCACGGCGTCTATGAAGCGGTCATCGGCACGGCGAAGATGCGCGACATCATCGTCGACTCGCAGGTCGAAGGCCTGCGCATCGCGCCCGCCACCTCGGCGCTCGCCGGCGCGGCCGTCGAACTCGTCGACATGGAGCGCCGCGAATACCGCCTTGCCGACGCCCTGATGGAGATCCGCAACGGTTACGATTACATCATCATCGATTGCCCGCCGTCGCTCGGCCTCCTGACCATCAACGGCCTCGTCGCCGCCGAGCGAGTGCTCATCCCGGTCCAGGCGGAATACTACGCGCTCGAGGGCCTGAGCCAGCTCCTGGGCACCATCGACCTCGTGAAGGGGAGC
>JAVHQX010000152.1:667-2046 GCA_036171355.1 Patescibacteria group bacterium
CTGCGTCCGGACCTCGAGGTCATGGGCGCGGTGCTCACCATGTTCGACGGGCGCAACAAGCTCTCCGCCGACGTCATGGCGGAGCTCCAGAAATTCTTCCCGAAGAAGATCTTCCAGTCGGTCATCCCGCGCAACGTCCGCCTCGCCGAAGCGCCGAGCTTCGGCCGGCCGATCGCGCAGTACGACCCGTGGTCGAAGGGCGCGCGGGCCTACGAGAGCCTCGCCAAGGAGATCATCGATCTCGAACAAGCCATCTGATATGTCGAAGAAGCTTTCCGGACTCGGAAGGGGACTTGGCGCGCTCATCCCGCAGCGGCCCGCGGCGACCGCCGTGCAGACCGCCGACGCGGGGACCCGCGGTTCGAGCGGCGTCCTTCAGGTGCCCGTTTCGGCCGTCGTCGCCAATCCCGAGCAGCCGCGCGCCGTTTTCCGCCACCAGGAGCTCGAGGATCTCATGAATTCGATCCGCGAGCACGGCATCATCCAGCCGCTCACCGTCACCGCCCGGCACGGAGGGGGCTACGAGATCATCGCCGGCGAGCGCCGCTACCGCGCGGCCAAGATGCTCGGCCTCGCGACCGTCCCGGTCGTCGTCCGTTCCGCCGACGCGCACGACAAGCTCGTGCTTGCGCTCATCGAGAACATCCAGCGCGAGGACCTGAATCCGATGGAAGAGGCCCGCGCCTACGACCGCCTCATGGAAGAGTACGGCCTGACGCAGGAGGTCGTGGCGAAGAAGGTCGGCAAAGCCAGATCGACGGTCGCCAACACCGTGCGCCTCCTGGCCCTTCCCGAAGAGGTCCGCGAGGCCATCGCCGCCGGCGTCGTGCCTGCGGGCAGCGCGCGCGCCATGTTGGCCCTTCCCGACGACGAGAGCCGCATCGCGTTCTTCCGCAAGCTCGTCGCGGGAAACCTTTCGACGCGAGAGACCGAGGCCGGCGTCCGCCGCGCGACCGGCGCGGCCGGCAAGAAGGATCCCGCCATCCTCGGCGCCGAGGAACAGCTCCGGAACGCGCTCGGGACCCGCGTCGAGATCAAGAAGCGCGGCGGCAAGGGCAGCATCATCGTCTCGTTCTACTCCGACGAGGAGTACGGCGAACTTCTCCGCAAACTCCAGCGCTGAACGCGCGACGGAAAAGGCCCGGCGGCTGCCGGGCCTTTTTCATTCTCCCTTCGATTTTTTCTTCTTAGGCGCGGCTTTCGGGGCAGGTTTCGCTGCGGGAGGAGGCGGAATCTTTTTCGCGGCCTCATCCTCGGCAGAAAGATCCTTGATCCACTTGTTGAGCTTCGATTTGGTCACCGAGCGGATGTGCGAGCGCGCATGGCCCGTCTTCACGAACGAGAGCCAGTCGGGGTTCGGGCTCTTGCGGTTCTTGTCC